>DATAGN010000641.1:0-10818 GCA_036263715.1 Ramlibacter sp. | reverse complement strand
GGATACGCGTCCTCCTGGCCCAGGCTGCGGTTCAGGCTGTTCAGGAGCAGCGTGAGCGGCACCCACTGTTCGACCAGCGTGTCGAAGTCGGGGTAGCCGGTCTCCAGCGGATTGACCACCTCCTCGACTTCCATCTCCTGGCCGCCGGGCACGCTCATGCGCGTGTTGTAGCCGGCGGCGGTCTCCAGCAGGTCCACCATGTGCAGGTAGTGCGCCCAGGTCTCCGCCCAGTCCTCCCACGGATGCGCGGTCGCATAGGCGCTGACGAAGTTCTCCTGCCAGTCCGGCAGCGTGCCGCCGCGCGCGTAGTGCTCCTGCAGGGCCTGCTGGTAGTCCTGCTGCTCGTCGCCGAACACCTTGCGGAAGGCCTCCGTGCGGCCGCCCTCGTCGATGAGGCGGTCCCAGTAGTAGTGCCCCGATTCGTGGCGGAAGTGACCAAGCAGCGTGCGGTACGGCTCGTGCATCTCCACGCGGCGGCGCACGCGCTCCGCGTCATCGGCTTCGGCCACGTTGATGGTGATCAGTCCCTGCGCGTGGCCGGTCATGACCGGCTGCCCGGGCATGTCCTCCAGGAATTCGAACACCGGCCCGTCCGCTTCGCCGTCCACGGGCGCGCTGGCGACGAGTCCCAGCTTGGCCAACGTGTAGAACAGGCGGCGCTTGGCGACCTCCAGGCGGTACCAGCGTTGCGGATTCTCGGGCTGCGACAGGTCCGGCAGCGTGCGGGTCAGTCGGCAGGACACGCACAGGGTGTTGGTGTCGCCGGCCGGCACCGCGAAGTTGCACGCGTTCTGCGTTGTGTGGTTGTGGCACAGGCGATAGCGCGCCGCGGACGCCTTCTTGCCGCGCGTACGGGGGCGCCAGAGGCCTTCCTCGTCGTCCGGCACCGGCTCGATCGCGGCCATGTTCAGGCGGTCCGGCAGGAAGGCGAGGGCACTGTCGCACTGCAGGCACTGCACGTTCTCGAAGAACAGCGGGTGGCCGCAGTACTGGCAATGGAATGTCTTCATCGTCTGGGTCCCCCAAAAAACAAAGGGGCAGGCGCGCCTGTGGCCGCCTGCCCCTTTCGGACGGCCGGCAGGCCGCCCGTACTGCCCGGATTACGGACGCACGACCAGGTTGTTGCGCACTTCACGCACACCCTTGGTGGCGGCGGCGATGCGGCCGGCCTGGTCCTTTTCGGCTTGCGACTTGGCGAAACCGGACAGGGCCACGGTGCCGTTCAGCGTGTCCACGTTGATGGACAGGCCGCCGGTGGTGCGGTCTTCGATCAGCTTGGCCTTCACGGCGGTGGTGATCGCGCGGTCGTCGACGTAGGTGCCGACGTCGGTCTGGCCACGCATGACGGCGCAGCCGCTGGTGGCGAGGGTGATGCCGGTGAGGATCGCGAGCGCGATGGCGCGGGTTTGTTTCATGTGAACTCCCTTCCTTGTGGGTTACTTGTGGTGGGTGCGAAACTTTCACGAAAGAGCGCACCGGGAGACCGCACCCTAACTCCCGGTATGCCTGGGTTACTCAGGACGATCGTGATCCTTGCGGTAGTCCGCCGCTGACATCGCCGCCATGAACAGGTGCGACAACTGCGAGGACTTGAGCAGCGCCACCAGCAGCGTGCCCACCGAAATCAGTTTCCACGGCCGGGCGAACGTGAGGGCCGCCCCCACGCCCATGGAAATGGCCAGCAGCTGCAGCGGCTTGCGCCGCGCATACCCGCGCATCAGCGGCGTGGCGAGCTCCACGGCCATCTGCGCCGGGTGGTAGCGCCACCACGTGCGCACCGCATGCGAAAGATGGCCGAACCAGCCGCCGCCCGCGGCCGGCGGTTCGTCGTCTTCGGGATAGGCGGAGCCGGGGGCGAAGCCCTGGCCCGCCGTCTCCTCGTGGGGATCGTGCCTTCGCTGCTTGCGCGCGACGTGTTCGAGGATCGCGCGCCGGTTGCGCGCCAGCCTGTCGCCTGCGTCGCTCATGAACGTGCACCGATCGCGCGCAGGGTCTGCGCATCCGCGTCCAGCTGCGCCTTCAGCTCCGAGAAGGCCTTCTCGGGCAGCCGCTTGCGCGCCGCCATGAAGCCTGCCACGGCAAGCGCCAGCGGGATGGCCGGCACCACCAGCAGCGACCAGTGGAACTGGTCCTGGATGGCAGCCAGCATCGCCGCCACGCCCGCGAGGATCAGGAACACGAGCAGCGAGAACAGCGTGACCGCCCAGGCGACGGCGCGCTTGGCGACCTCCACCCCGACGGACGACGCTTCCTCACGCATCAGGGACGCGTAGCCCGCGACGTGCTCCATCACCAGCTCCGGCTTGGTGATCAGCACCGAGAAGATCGGATGCACCATGTCAGTCCGGGATCAGAAGTAGCGGTCCTGGATGTCGCGGCGGTGCCGCATGGCAAGCACGAGACCCGCGACCGCGGCGCCCACGGCGGCGGCGATCAGCGCGGACTTCAGCGGGTGGTCGGACACGTAGCGCGTACCGGCGCTCGCGTACTCGCCCATGTAGCGCTGGGCGCTGGAGGCGCGGTCGCTCATGCCCGAGCGCAGGTCGCGCATCGTGCTGCTCGCGCGGTCCAGCGCATCGGTCGCCAGGCGGCGGGTCTGGTCGAGGGTGTCGTTCATCATGTGGGGTTCCTCTCTTGTCGGGGGTGTACGGACGGCTGGGACTTGCGCACGAGGCCGAGCGCGAAGCTGGCGGCCGAGAGCAGGACGAAGACGTAGAACAGCAGCTTCGCGATGGCCTCGGCCTCGCCCGCGATGCCGCCGAAGCCCAGGACCGCGGTGATCAACGCGATGACCAGGAAGACGACGGCGTAATGCAGCACGGGCCAAACTCCTTGCAACGGACTCTCTTGCACACCAGCACGCAGGCATTGCGTGCCTGCGGCTAGCTTAGGCATTCACGACTACGCGGTGATCAGGACCGGGCGTGAAAGCCTGTAGGAAGGCGACTACAGTCGACAGGGGAGCGGGCGCTTACGCCGCCTGTGCCAGCTGCGCCGCGAGCTTCGGCAGCGTGGCGGTGATGCGCGTGCCCTGCCCGGGCTGCGACTGCACGACCAGGCGCCCGCCGGCCGCCTCGACCCGGTGGCGCATGCCGGCCAGTCCGTGGGTGGAGGGCTTGGCGGCGCGCACGTCGAAGCCCTTGCCGTCGTCGCGGATCTCCACTTCCACGTGGTTGCTGTAGCTGCGCACGCTGATGTCCACCTGCCGTGCGTCCGCGTACTTGCCCACGTTGGTCAGCGACTCCTGCACGATCCGATAGACGGTCAGCTGGGCGGATTCGTCCAGTTCGACCTGCTCCAGGCTGGCCGCGACCTCGATGCCCGAGCGTTCGGAGAACTCCCGCGCCAGGATCTCCAGCGAGGCCGTGAGCCCCAGGTTGGCCAGCGAGGACGGCCGCAGGTCCTCGATGATCCGGCGCTTCAGCGCAATGCCGCTGTTGAGCGTTTCGGTCAGGTGCTGCAGGCGCTGCGTGACCTCGGTCGGTTGCGGGCCAAGCCGGGACTTCAGGCGGGCGACATCGAGCTTGGCCGCGGTGAGCAGGGCGCCGAGTTCGTCGTGCAGCTCGCGGGCGAGGTGGCCGCGCTCTTCCTCGCGCACCTGCTGCAGGTGGGTGGCGAGTTGCGCCAGCGACGCGGTGCGCTCGCGCACCTGCGTCTCGAGC
Source organism: Ramlibacter sp. (assembly GCA_036263715.1). GTDB lineage: Bacteria > Pseudomonadota > Gammaproteobacteria > Burkholderiales > Burkholderiaceae_C > Ramlibacter. The sequence goes on along the minus strand of DATAGN010000641.1, from coordinate 7,156 downwards.
AGGTCGCGTTCCTGCTGCAATGCCGCCTGCTGTTGTTCACCGGCGAGTTTCAGCCGCGTGGTCTGCCGCAGGTACAGGGCGAAGGCGACGAGGGCGGCTGCCGCCACCACCGCGATCCACAGCCGCGCGAAGTGCAGGCTTTGCTGCACCTGGTCCTGCGCAACCATCATCCCGTGCGTCGCGTTCTGGATCAGGCGGCCGGCCTGGTCGCGGATCGCATCCATGTGTTCCTTGCCCACGTCGGTGAGCAGCACGAACTTCCAGGCTGCCTCGTTCCCCTGCTTGCGCATGCGCACGGACAGGTCGATCTCGGCGAGCTTGCGCTGGACATTGCGCGTCAGTTGCGCGAGGGTGGCGGAATCGGGCGACTGCGGCGAATAGCTGCGGCGCAGCTGCTCCAGCGTCTGGCTGATTTGCGCGGCCGCGGCGTTGTAGGGCTCCAAGTAGCGGGGGTCGCCGGTGAGCAGGTAGCCGCGCGAGCCGGTTTCGGCATCCAGGACCAGCTGCAGCAGCTGGTTGACGGCGTTGCGGGTGCGGGTGGATTCCTCGATCCGGTCGAGGGCGTCGCTGGACTGCCGGTACCCGGTTTCGTTGATACCGATGAGCACCGCGGCGGCCAGGACGGCGAGGATGAGGCTGACCGCTCCGCGCACGGACCGCAAAGATGCCGGCAGTTTCACCCTAAGGACTCACTGATGTGAATAGAATCCGCGCACGTCATGACTCAAGGGTAGGCCATTTCGTCCGGAAGTGGGGCACAATGAAACAGCTTGGCGTAGAAGGTGAAGCATGATCAAAGTGGGCATTGTGGACGACCACGCCATCGTGCGGTCGGGGCTGAAACAGTTCTTCTCGGAACAGGTCGACCTGCGCGTTGTCGGTGAAGCCGCGAGCGGCCGCGAGGCGATCGACCTCGTGCGCACCACGGAGATGGATGTCCTGGTGATGGACCTGTCCATGCCGGGGCAAAGCGGTATCGACGCGCTGGGGATGATCCGCGCGAAGGCGCCGGACGTCGGCATCCTGATCCTCTCGGGCTATCCCGAAGAGCATTACGCGATGAACCTGATTCGCCAGGGGGCGAGCGGGTACCTGAACAAGGAATGCGAGCCGATGGAGATCGTCAACGCGATCCGCACCATCGCGCTCGGCCGTCGCTACATCTCTCCGGCGGTGGCCGAACTGCTGGCGCAGCAGCTCAATCGCAAGGAAGGCGGCGCGCCGCACGAGCAGCTGTCCGAACGCGAGTTCCAGGTGTTCCTGAAGCTGGCCAAGGGCGAGACCGCGGGCGACATCGCCAAGGCGCTTTCCCTGTCGGTGAAGACGGTGAGCACGTACCGCACGCGCCTGATGGAGAAGATGAACCCCTCCTCCAACAGCGACCTCACGTACTACGCGCTCAAGAACAAGCTGATCGACTGAGATCGGCTTGCAGGGCAGCCTGCGGGCACGCGCCCGCGGCTGCTAGCGTCCCCCCAGGGCCAGGCAGTAGTCGACCAGCGCGTCGATCTCGTTCGACTTGTCGAACACTGCGTCCGCGCCCATCTGCGCGCAGCGACGCCGCATGTCGGCGGTCGCATAGTTGCTCAAAACCACCACGCGCTGCTCGCGGCTGCGTCCCTGGCAGGCCTGCAGCACGCCCAAGCCGCTGCCTTGCTTGAGGAACAGGTCCACGATCACCAGTTCCCATTGGCCGCGGTGCGCGGCGAGCCACGCCTTCGCGTCGGCTTCGGCGTCTGACCAACCGAGCGACCTGACCGCCGCGAGTTCCTCCAGCGTGCCGATCAGGTTTTCGCGAATCGTGGCGTTGTCTTCGACGATGTAGGTGCGCAGTTCCACGTCGGTTCTGGTTGCTGGCCGCGTCCGGGCCACCCCTCTGGCATTGGGCGCGGATTGTGCCAGCCGCCCACACGCGCCCGGGTAGGATGATTCCTACGGATTCCGCTGTCAGCGGCAGACGACAGCCGCCACGGTTGCGCACCGACTGGCGTGGCGCGCATGTTCTGCAACACTGGCCTGAAGGCAACGCAGTACCGCCATGAACCCCACCAAGCTCGCCCTCCAATCCGCCATGGTCTTCTTCGGCACGCTGCTGGCCGCCGCGCTGGTCGCGCTCGGCGAGCCCGGCCACATCGCCGTGCAGATGGCCGGCAACAACGCCAGCTCCGGCGAGGTGGTGGCGAGCATTCTCGGGCTGGACGACTAGTCAGTCGCGCGCGCTGCACACCACGCAAGCGGGATCGCGCTTGACGCGCATCTCCGACCACTCCATGGCGCGGCCGTCGAGCATCTGCAGGCGGCCCGCCAGGGAGGTTCCCACGCCCGTGAGCACGCGTAGCGCCTCGCTGGCCTGCATGGCGCCGATGATGCCGACCAGCGGCGCGAACACGCCCATCACGGCGCAACGCGTCTCCTCGAACTCCTGGTCCGGCGGGAACAGGCAGGCATAGCAGGGGCTGTCGGCACGCCGCGGATCGAACACGCTCACCTGGCCGTCGAAACGGATCGCGGCGCCGGACACCAGCGGCCTGCCATGCGCGAAGCAGGCACGGTTGATCGCATGGCGCGTGGCGAAGTTGTCGCAGCAGTCGATGACCACGTCGGCCTGCGGCACGAGCTCGTCCAGCGCCTGCGCATCGGCCTTCATCACGACCGGCCGCACGAGCACGTCGGGGTTGATGGCCGCGATGGCTTCGCGCGCGGACTCGGCCTTGGGCCGCCCGACGCGTTCGAGGTTGTGCGCGATCTGCCGCTGCAGGTTGGTGACGTCCACCGCGTCGTGATCGACCACCGTGATCCGGCCCACGCCGGCCGTCCCGAGGTACAGCACCACGGGCGAGCCCAGGCCGCCGGCACCGATCACCAGCGCATGCGCGTCCAGCAGCCGCTGCTGCCCTTCCACGCCCACTTCGTCGAGCAGGATGTGGCGCGAGTAGCGAAGCAGCTGGTCGTCGGTCATGGCGGCATTGTCCCCCGGCGCGGCCAGGCTCGCCCGGCGCCGCTACGACCCCTTGCCGTGCCCGTTGCGATGCAGCCAGGCGCTCATCGCTTCGACCTCGCGCGACTGCGTGGCGATGATCTCCTGCGCCAGGCGCCGCTGCTCGGCGTCGCGGCCGTGCCGCAACTCGATGCGCGCCATCTCGATGGCAGCCTGGTGGTGCGCGATCATGCCGCGCACGAAGGCCTGGTCGGGGTCCGGGTGGCGCACACCCTTCTCCATGTCGGCGTGCATGCGCTGCATGCTGGCCAGGTATTCGGCCTGCGCGCTGGAGCCGCCGGCCGGCGGCTGCCCATGCGCATGCCCGCGCGTCGAAGGCGCCGCGGGTGCGGCGTGCGGCCGCTCCGGATCGTGCGTGTGCGTCGCGCGTGCGCCGGCGGGCGCGGTGTTCGAAGACGCCACGCCCGATCGGCCGTCCAGCCCGTACAAGGCGTGGTGCAGCCCCCAGTAGCTCATGGCGAACACCGCCATCGTCGCCACCAGCGTGACGGGAATGGCCGCCAGCGTGCGCCGGATCGCGAAGCGCACCTGCGGCGTGGGGTCGGCGAAGATGATGACGATCACCGCCATGATGAGGGCGTGCCCCACCAGGTCGAGGCGGCCGAACGGGTACACGGCCATGTTGAAGATGATGAACAGCGTGAACGCCGAGAGCCGGCGGATCAGCGCCGTCCAAAGCAGCCCGAAGCCCATGGTGAACTCCGCCACGCCCGCCATGGGGATGAACATGTCGCGCGGCATGCCGAAGGTGAGGAAGGGCTTTTCCTCCACCAGCGGGTAGAACCAGTCGGGGTACGCGAACTTCTCCAGGCTCGACCACATGAGCGCGATCGCCACGCCCCAGCGCAGCACGACGAAGCGATAGCGCTGCCACTCGGCGTTGCTGGAGGCGGCGAGCACCAGGTAGGCGGCAACGCCGACGCCGAGCGCCAGGTAGTCGATCAGGTGGAACAGCTCGTACTGGGTGAGCGCGAGCAGCCACAGGCCGATGATGCCGGCGGCAGCCAGCGGCATGGTGCGGCGCGAGAACACCAGCGCCGCGATCAGCAGCTGCATCCACGACACCCACTCGTGCGGTGACTTCAGGTCCGGCGTCAGGTACACGCCGCCCACCGCGAAGATCGCCACGAAGAACGCGGAGATCACGAAGCGCATGAAGTCGTCGTTGCGCGCCCACAGCGGCCCGGTGACGCGGTCGAAGCCCGCCAGCACGGCGTGCCCGATGCGGGTGCGCTCCAGCGCGCGGGTGGCCAGGAAGAAGGCGAGCACCAGGCCGATGCCGGTCCAGAACCAGCGGTCGGTCAGGGTCTCCATGATCCGCTGCGGCGGCGCCTCGACGATGTAAGGCGCGAACCACTTCACGTGGGCGCTGGCGAGCAGGGGTGTGCCGGCGAGGGCAAGGGTGGCCGCGAAGCGGGGGAGGGCGGGTGCGTGCTTCATCCAGGTGGCATCGGTGAACGCCACGTCGTGGCTGTCACGATGCTACGGTGTCGGGGCTCCCTCGTGGCCCCGACCATGAAAAAGCGGCCCTGCCGGGCCGCTTTCCTGGAAGCTCTGGATCCCCGCCTGCGCGGGGATGACGTCACACCCGCCTGCGCGGGATGACGAAGCTCAATTTTCCTTCTTCTCTTCCTTGTTCTCCACGACCTGGGTCTTGGAGATCACCACCGGCCGGCCCTTGAGCTGGTTCAGCGCCTGCGACAGCTGGAAGTCCTTGTCGCTGCCGAACTCGGGCATCTTGCGGTCGGTCGGGCCCTTCTTGGCCTCTTCTTCCGCACGCTTGCGGGCTTCCTCGCGCGCCTTCTCGCGCGCCGGGTCCTTGGCCTCGGGGCCCTGGCCGGTGCCCAGGTGCTTGTCGAGGTCCGCCTCGCGGGTGCGCAAGGCGCTGAACAGGTTGCCCTCTTCGGTCTCGTCGACCATCACGTCCGGCACGATGCCCTTGGCCTGGATCGACTTGCCGCTCGGCGTGAAGTAGCGCGCGGTAGTGATCTTCAGGCCGGTGTCCGGACCCAGCGGGCGCACCGTCTGCACGGAGCCCTTGCCGAAGGTCTGGCTGCCCAGGATCGCGGCACGCTTGTGGTCCTGCAGGGCGCCGGCCACGATCTCGGACGCGGAGGCGGAGCCTTCGTTGACCAGCACCACCAGCGGCACGTTCTTGATCTGCGCGGGCAGGCGGCGCAGCGGGTCGGCCCCGGCGCGGCGCTGGTAGAACTCCGGCGCGGCCTTGTAGACGAACTTGCTTTCCGGCAGCTGGCCGTTGGTGGAGACCACGGTCACGTTCTCGGGCAGAAAGGCGGCGGAGATCGCCACGGCCGCATCGAGCAGGCCGCCCGGGTCGTTGCGCAGGTCCAGCACCAGGCCCTTCATGTTCGGGTCGGCCTTGAACAGCTCGTTGACCTTGTTGACGAAGTCCTCGACCGTGCGCTCCTGGAACTGCGACACGCGCACCCAGCCGTAGCCCGGCTCGATGACCTTGCCCTTGACGGACACGGTCTTGATCTCCTCGCGGGTGATCGTCACCGGGAAGGTGCGGTTCTCGTCCTTGCGGTAGATCGTGAGCATCACCTTGGTCTGCGGCTCGCCACGCATGCGCTTGACCGCATCCGACAGCGACAGGCCCTTGACGGCGGTGTCGTCGATCTTGGTGATCAGGTCACCCGGCTTCAGGCCCGCGCGGTAAGCCGGGGAGCCTTCGATGGGGGACACGACCTTGACCAGGCCGTCTTCCTGCGAGATCTCGATGCCCACGCCGACGAAGCGGCCGGACGTGCCTTCGCGGAATTCCTTGAAGGACTTCTTGTCGAAATACTGGGAGTGCGGATCGAGGCTCGCGACCATGCCGGAGATGGCATCGGTGATCAGCTTCTTCTCGTCCACCGGCTCGACGTAGTCCGTCTTGACCATGCTGAAGACGGCAGCGAGCTGCTGCAGTTCTTCCAGCGGCAGCGGCGCCAGCGAGCCACGGGCGACGGTTTGCAGGGAAACCGTGGTCAGGGCTCCGGCCAGGGCGCCTACGGAAATCCAGCCGGCAATCTTCAGTTTGTGGCTCATGGGGTTCGGTTCCAGTCCTCTCGACTTCAATATACACCTGAGAAACTTCTCTGATGCATTGCCGCATGGCGGGTTCCCGCTGGGTGTGGCGCGTGTGTGAAAAATACGCGCAAGCAGGAAGGAATCGTCCTACAGGAGCGGAACGCCCGCTTCTGGTGCGGGAAGCGGGCCCCTCAGCCCTTCCTGCCCTGGTTCGCCACCGCCGCGGCGGCCGCGGCAGCGGCCTGCGCGTCGCCCAGATAGTAGTTGCGCAGCGGCTTGAGGTCTGTGTCCAACTCGTAAACGAGCGGGATCCCATTGGGGATGTTCAGGCCGACGATCGCGTCGTCGGAAATGCCATCGAGGTACTTGACCAGTGCCCGGATGGAGTTCCCGTGGGCGGCGACCACGATGCGCTTGCCCGCGCGGATCGCAGGCGCCATGGATTCGTTCCAGAAAGGCAGCACGCGCTCGACGGTGTCCTTCAGGCATTCGGTGCGGGGCACCTGGCCGGGCTCGAGCCTGGCGTAGCGGCGGTCGCTGCGCTCCCAGCGCGGATCGTTCTCCTCCAGCGCCGGCGGCGGCGTGTCGTAGCTGCGGCGCCAGACGAGGACCTGCTCGTCGCCGAACTTCTTCGCCGTTTCGGCCTTGTTCAGGCCCTGCAGGGCGCCGTAATGCCGTTCGTTCAATCGCCACGAATGCACCACCGGCAGCCAGGTGCGGTCCATCTCGTCGAGCACGTGCCACAGCGTGCGCGTGGCGCGCTTGAGCATGCTGGTGTAGGCCACGTCGAAGTCGTAGCCCTCCGCCTGGAGCAGCCTGCCCGCGGCGATGGCTTGCTGGATGCCCGTGGGCGTGAGGTCCACGTCCGTCCACCCGGTGAAGCGGTTTTCCAGGTTCCAGGTGGATTCGCCGTGGCGGATCAGGACGAGCTTGTGCATGTTCTCGGTGGCTGCGAAGGGGAAACCGGGCATTTTAGAATTGCGGGCTGTCCGGAATCGTCCGGGCCGAGAAGAAAGGTTTCCATGGATCCCATGCCGTTCCTGGTGCAGAACTGGGCACTGGTCCTCATCGCCGTCGTTTCCGGCACGCTGCTGCTGGCGCCCGGCATCATGGCGGGTGTCCGCC
>DATAGN010000640.1:0-4800 GCA_036263715.1 Ramlibacter sp. | reverse complement strand
CCACGACGATGTAGTGGCGGTTCACCTCGAAGTGCTCGCGCAGCTTGCTTCTGAAATCGCTGCGGCCGAAGCCGTCGGTGCCCAGCACCTTGTAGGCGCGGCCCTTCGGGATGAAGGCGCGGATCTGGTCCACGTACTGCTTGATGTAGTCGGTCGAAGCCACCACCGGGCCGGCGTGCTTTTCCAGCTGCTGCGTGACGAAGGGCACCTTGGCCTGCTTCGCCTCGGGATGCAGCATGTTGTAGCGCTCGCAGTCCAGGCCGTCACGGGCCAGCTCGTTGAAGCTGGGGCAGCTCCACACGTCGGCCTGCACGCCCCAGTCCTTGGCCAGCAGCTCCTGCGCGAACAGCGACTCGCGCAGGATGGTGCCGGAGCCGAGCAGCTGCACGCGGTTCTTCCCTTCGCCGCCCTGCTTGAACAGGTACATGCCCTTGACGATCTGTTCTTCCGTGCCCGCCACCAGGCCGGGCATGGGGTAGTTCTCGTTCAGCAGAGTGATGTAGTAGAAGACGTTTTCCTGCTGCTCCACCATGCGCTTCAGGCCATGCTGCATGATCACGGCGACTTCATGCGCGAAGGTCGGGTCGTAGCTCACGCAGTTGGGAATGGTCTGCGCAATGACGTGGCTGTGGCCGTCCTCGTGCTGCAGGCCCTCGCCGTTGAGGGTGGTGCGCCCGGAGGTGCCACCGAGCAGGAAGCCGCGCGCCTGCATGTCGCCGGCGGCCCAGCACAGGTCGCCGACCCGCTGCAGCCCGAACATCGAGTAGTAGATGTAGAACGGGATCATGATGCGGTTGCTGGTGCTGTAGCTCGTCGCCGCGGCGATCCAGCTGGCCATGCCGCCCGCTTCGTTGATGCCTTCCTGCAGGATCTGGCCGCCCACGTCCTCCTTGTAGTAGGAGACCTGGTCGCGGTCCTGCGGGGTGTACTTCTGCCCCTCGGGGTTGTAGATGCCGATCTGGCGGAACAGGCCCTCCATGCCGAAGGTGCGCGCCTCGTCCACGAGGATCGGCACGGTACGCGGACCCAGCTCCTTGTCACGCAGCAGCGCGGTCAGGAAGCGCACGTAGGCCTGCGTCGTGGAGATCTCGCGCCCTTCCGCGGTCGGATCCGTCACCGCCTTGAACGCCTCCAGCGCGGGCACCTTCAGCTGCTCGTCGGCCTTCGCGCGGCGCTTGGGCAGGTAGCCGCCCAGGGCCTTGCGGCGCTCGTGCAGGTACTGCATCTCCGGCGTGTTGTCCGCCGGCTTGTAGAACGGGATGTCCGCCAGCTTGTCATCCGGGATCGGGATGTTGAAGCGATCGCGGAAGATGCGGATGTCGTCGTCGCCCAGCTTCTTGGCCTGGTGCGCGATGTTGCGGCCTTCGCCGGCCTTGCCCATGCCGAAGCCCTTGACGGTCTTCACCAGCAGGATGGTCGGCTGGCCCTTCGTGTTGGCGGCCTTGTGGAAGGCGGCATAGACCTTCTGCGGATCGTGGCCGCCGCGGTTGAGGCGCCAGATGTCCTCGTCGCTCATCTTCGACACCATCTCCAGCAGCTTGGGATGGCGGCCGAAGAAGTGCTTGCGCACGAAGGCGCCGTCGTTGGCCTTCATCGCCTGGTAGTCGCCGTCGACCACTTCCATCATCACCTGGCGCAGGATGCCTTCCTTGTCGCGGGCCAGCAGCGGGTCCCAGTAGCTGCCCCAGACCAGCTTGATCACGTTCCAGCCGGCGCCGCGGAATTCGCCTTCGAGCTCCTGGATGATCTTGCCGTTGCCGCGCACCGGGCCGTCCAGGCGCTGCAGGTTGCAGTTGACGACGAAGACCAGGTTGTCCAGCTTCTCGCGCGCGGCCACGCCGATGGCGCCCAGCGATTCGACTTCGTCCATCTCGCCGTCGCCGAGGAAGGCCCACACCTTGCGGTTCTCGGTGTTGGCGATGCCGCGGGCGTGCAGGTACTTCAGGAAGCGCGCCTGGTAGATCGCCATCAGCGGGCCCAGGCCCATCGACACCGTGGGGAACTGCCAGAAGTCCGGCATCAGCTTCGGGTGCGGATAGCTGGAAAGGCCCTTGCCATCGACTTCCTGGCGGAAGTTCAGCAGCTGTTCTTCGGTGATGCGGCCTTCGAGGTAGGCGCGGGCGTAGATGCCGGGCGCGCTGTGGCCCTGGATGTACAGGCAGTCGCCGCCGTGGTCTTCGCTCTCCGCGTGCCAGAAGTGGTTGAAGCCGGCGCCCAGCATGTTCGCCAGCGATGCGAAGGAGCTGATATGGCCGCCGAGGTCACCACCGTCTTCCGGGTGCAGCCGATTGGCTTTCACCACCATCGCCATCGCGTTCCAGCGCATGTAGGCGCGCAGGCGCTCCTCGATCTCCAGGTTGCCGGGGCAACGCTCTTCCTCGTTCGGCTCGATGGTATTCACGTAGCCGGTGGTCGCCGAGAACGGCAGGTCGATGCCCTGTTGCCGCGCCTCTTCGAGCAGCTGTTCGAGAAGGAAGTGGGCCCGCTCCGGTCCTTCGGCGCTGATGACGGCAGAAAGGGCATCGACCCATTCCCGCGTCTCCTGCGCGTCTGCGTCGTTGGCGGCCGAACCGAACACATGCTCGGGCTGTGCGGACATTCTTTGTCTCCTGTGGGGTCACTGAATTTAGTACGGGCTGCCCGTACGCGGCGCCGAGTGTCGCACAACAGCAAGGCTATTTCAAATAGCGCGGAGTGGTTTCATAATGCGGATTGCCAAGCATGCAATCGCGGCACCATCTCCCCGCGAATCGATCAGATCCGGGCACGCACCTAAACTAGCCTTCTCATGCATGACTCTCCCGCTTCGGAATTCGCGTCCGAAGGCCCGATTCCGAACTGGTGGCGCCATTGGTGGCGGCGCCAGACACCGACGCGGCAGGACCGCTTCGCCATGCTGGCGCCGCTGGCGGCCGTGCTGCTGTTCCTGGCCGCCATCGTTTCCGCGTTCTGGTACCTGCGGCTCGAAGAGATGGACCGCGAGCAGGAGGCGGTGCGGCGGGACGTCGAATACGCGCAGCAGCGCATGCGCCTGCGCCTGCTGGAGCGGCAGGAACAGCTGATGCGCATTGCGCGCGACATCTCCAACAAGGAGGTGGACGCCGAGGAATTCGTCGGCCGCTCCGAGTCGATGATTGCGCAGTACCCCGAGCTGCTGATGCTCACCTGGCTCGACGAGCGCCGGCGCGTCACCGCCAGCTATGCAGCGCCGAGCCTGGCCAATGCGCAGACGCGCGCGCCGGGAGAGATCCTGCGGCCGGGGGAAACCGAGGCGATGTACAGCCTCGCGCGCGACCTGCAGCAGCCGGTTTACTCTCAGCCGGTGGCCGGTCCCGACAGCTCGGGGTTGCTGCAACTGCACGTGCCCTTGGCTGAACAAGGCAAGTTCGGCGGCGTGATCCTCGGCGAATATTCGATCGATGGCCTGCTTCGCTATGGCGTGCCGGCCGAGGTCTCGGCCAAGTACGCAGTGGCCCTGCTCGATGGCAAGGGCCGCGTGCTCGCCGGCACTTCGGTGCCGCCGCGCAATCCGGCCACGCAGTTCCTGCCCTGGGCGGCGCATCCCAACGAGTACGAAGTGCCGGTCTCCCCCGTGGGCAACGGTTTGATCGTGCGGGCGCAGGCCTATCGCACCGGACTCGGTGTGATCGGCAGCGGCCTGTTCTGGCTGGTCGGCGCGCTATCGGCCATGACCGCGTGGATGCTCATCGCCAACTGGCGCCACACCCGGCGGCGCGTGAAGGTGCAGCAGGCCCTGATGGCCGAGACCAACTTCCGCCGCGCCATGGAGAACTCCATGCTGACCGGCATGCGCGCCCTCGACATGCACGGCCGCATCACGTACGTGAACGCCGCGTTCTGCCAGATGACTGGCTGGAGCGAGGCCGAACTGGTCGGCCGCACCCCGCCCTTCCCCTACTGGCCGGAAGAAGACCGCGACCTGCTGATGGCGCGGCTGGAAGACGAACTGCAGGGCCGCACCATCCAGGGCGGCTTCCAGGTGCGCGTGAAGCGCAAGGACGGCAGCCTGTTCGACGCGCGCCTGTACGTGTCCCCGCTGGTGGACGCCAAGGGGCACCAGACCGGCTGGATGACCTCGATGACGGACATCACCGAGCCCACGCGCATCCGCGAGCAGCTGCAGGCCTCGCACGAGCGCTTCACCACGGTGCTGGAGGCGCTCGATGCTTCCGTGTCGGTGGCGCCCCTGGGCAGCGAGGAACTGCTGTTCGCCAACAAGCTGTACCGCCTGTGGTTCGGCGGCCGCGCCGGCGGCCACCTGAACATGGTGGCGCAGGCGGGCATGACCGAGACGCCGCGGCCCACCGACGAACACCTGGACGACGTCGACTCCTTCGTGGGCCTGCCGACCAACACGCTGACTTCCGCGAGTTCGGAGAACGCCGAGATCTTCGTGCCGGAACTGGGCAAGTGGCTGGAAGTGCGCTCGCGCTACCTGAACTGGGTGGACGGCCGCCTGGCGCAGCTGGTGATCGCCACGGACATCACCTCGCGGCGCGTCGCCGAGGAGCAGGCCGCGGCGCAGGCCGAGCGCGCCCAATCGGCCAGCCGCCTGATCACCATGGGCGAGATGGCCTCGAGCGTGGCCCACGAACTCAACCAGCCTCTGACGGCGATCAGCAACTACTGCAACGGCCTGACCTCGCGCATCAAGAGCAAGCAGATCGCCGAGGAAGACGTGCTCGCGGCCCTGGACAAGACCGCGCGGCAGGCCCAGCGGGCCGGCCAGATCATCCAGCGCATCCGCACCTTCGTGAAGCGCAGCGAGCCGAACCGCAC
>DATAGN010000639.1:0-15964 GCA_036263715.1 Ramlibacter sp. | reverse complement strand
CAAGCTGCTCAACGTGCAGATCAGCCACATGCCGCAGTGGTACCGCGAGGGGCTGCTGTGCATCGGCGACGCCGCGCACCGAACACCTGCAGGCGGTGCAGAAGCGCCGCGAGTGGCCGGCGCGCATGACGCAGCGCGTGCAGGTGGCGGTGCAGGACGAGGTGCTCTCGCCGCTGCTCGCGCGCAGCGACGCGCCCGCGCGTGCGCCCTTGCCCGTGAAGCTGCTGCAAAGGCTGCCGATGCTGCGACGGCTGCCGGCGCGGGTGATCGGCATCGGCCTGCGGCCCGAGCGGCCGCGCCTCTGAGCCTTCACCGCCGGCGCAGCGGCGCAAGCAGGTGCTTCAGCCCGTTGTGGTCGATCTCGTGCATCAGGGCGAGCAGCCGCCCGAGTTCGCCTTTCGGGAAGCCCTCGCGCGCGAACCAGTTCAGGTAGTTGCCGGGCAGGTCCGCGATCAGGCGGCCCTGGTACTTGCCGTAGGGCATCTCGACGTCCACCAGCCGCTGCAGCGGGTCCGTCATGCCTTGCGCACCTCGTAGCGCAGTTCGGCGAACCCCTCGCCGAAGCGGTCCACCGACACCAGCCTCAGCGACGGGTTGGTGATGCGTCGCGGCAGCAGCGGCTTGCCCGAACCGAGCGTCACCGAGCCGACCTGCACGATGATCTCGTCCAGCAGGCCCGCATCGTGAAAGCGGCCCACCAGTTCGCCGCCGCCGACGATCCATACGTTGCGCGCGCCGGCGGCGATGCGCATCTGCACGTGCACCGGCCGCACGTCACCGCGCACGAAGCGGATGTCCGCGCCGGCCACCGCAGGCAGCTCGCGCGTGGTGAAGACCCAGGTGGGCTGCGCATAGGGCCAGGGGCCCGGCTGCCCCGTCGCCGGCTTGACCACGTGGTGCAGCATCCATTCATAGGTCGAAGAGCCCATGGCCAGCGCACCCACCTGCGCGATGAAGCGCGGATAGCTGGTGGCATTCACGTCGCCCAGCGGGAACAGCCACTCCAGCGAGTCGTCCTCGGTGGCGATGAAGCCGTCGAGGCTGGCAGCGGTGTAGTACTGGGTGGCCACGGGCGCAGTGTGCCTCAGTCGCGCCCGTGCTTGCCCGGTGACCAGCCGCGCTCGCCCGCGGCGTCGCGGGCCACCCCCAGCGGCACCGCTTCGAGCGGTGTTGCCATGGTGTCGTTCCAGCGGTTGAGGAAGCCGAACATCGCCACCACGCCCAGCAGCTCCACGATCTCCCCCTCGCTCCAGTGCGCGCGCAGGCGGGCGAACAGTTCGTCGGTCACCGCATTGGGCTGGGCGGCCGCCGCCAGCGCGAACTCCAGCGCGACCCGTTCGCGTTCGCTGTAGTGCGGGCTGCGCGCGTAGTCCCACACGTCGGCCAGCTTCGCGTCGCTCACGCCGAAATTGCGCGCCCCGAGCAGCGTGTGCGCCTGGCAATAGAGGCAGCCGGCCGCCACGCTGGCCACGTGCCCCACCAGGCGGCGAAAACCCAGGTCCACCTCGCCGGCGGGATCCATCACCGCCGCGTTCAGCTGCGCGAAGGCCTGCACCAGCTTCGGCTTGCGCTGCATGGTCAGCACGCTGTTGGGCGTGAAGCCGAGCGTGCCCAGGAAGAAGTCGAAATGGGCCTTGAGTTCCGGCGTGGTTTCGGGCGGCAGCGGCTGCAGGCGGGACATGGGTCGGTTCTCCTTGCGATGCGCCAGTATGCCCACCCGCGGGCGCGCGGCGCGCGTAAGCTGCACGCATGCCACCCGAACTCACGCCCGAAGAACTGGAGAAGGTGCGCCAGTTGTTCCAATGGGCGCGCAGCGGCGACCCGCAACTGGCCATGGTGCTGGACGCCGGCTATCCGGCCAACCTGGTGAACCAGGCAGGCGACAGCCTGCTGATGCTTGCGGCGTACCACGGCCGGCACGACACGGCGCGCGCGCTGCTGCGGCACGGCGCCGATCCCGGACGCGTCAACGACCGTGGCCAGACGCCGCTGGCGGGGGCCTGCTTCAAGGGCGACCTCGCGATGGTGCGCCTGCTGCTGGAACACGGGACGCAGCCGAACCAGCGCCTGCCGGACGGCAAGACGGCGCTCATGTTCGCGGCCATGTTCAATCGCGTCGAGGTGATGCGCCTGCTGCTGCAGCACGGCGCCGACCCGCATGCGGAAGACGCCGGCGGCCTCACCGCCTTCGCCCTCGCCCAGAAAATGAATGCACAGGAGGCCGAGCGCTTCCTGGAGGAGCTGGAGCCGGGAGGCGAGCGCTAGCGCTGGCCGAAGCTGGCGCTGGAGAACAGGTCCTTGTGCTCGCGTGGCTGCGAGCGCCAGTACTGCCTGGGCGCGCTCACCTGCGCACCCAGCGTCGCCGCTGCGTGCCAGGGCCAGCGCGGGTCGTACAGCATCGCGCGCGCCAGGGCGACCGCATCGGCCTGGCCCTCGCGCACGATGGTGTCGGCCTGCTTCGCTTCGGTGATCAGGCCGACGGCGATGACGGGCAGGTCCACCGCCGCCTTCACCCGTTGCGCGAACGGCACCTGGTAGCCCGGGCCGAGCGGAATCTTCTGCAACGGCGACACGCCGCCGGTGGACACGTGGATGGCGGCGCAGCCGCGCGCTTGCAGCTCGCGCGCGAACGCGATGGTTTCTTCGGTGTCCCAGCCGCCTTCGACCCAGTCGGTGGCGGACACGCGCACCCACACCGGCTTGTCGGCGGGAAAGACGGCGCGCACCGCATCGAAGACTTCGAGCGGAAAGCGCATCCGGTTGGCCAGGCTGCCGCCGTAGGCATCGCTGCGGTGGTTCGCCAGCGGCGACAGGAACTGGTGCAGCAGGTAACCGTGCGCGGCGTGCACTTCGATGCCGTTGAAGCCCAGGCGCGCCGCGCGCCGTGCGGTGGCCACGAAGGCGTCGCGCACGCGTGCCAGGCCGGCGGCATCCAGCGCCAGCGGCGGCACCTCGCCGGGTGCGTGCGCCACGGCGGAAGGCGCTTCGGTCAGCCAGCCACGCGGCGCGTCGGGCGCGATCTGGGCGCCGCCTTCCCAGGGCGAACGGCTCGATCCCTTGCGCCCGGCGTGGCTGAGCTGGATGGCCACGGGAATGGGCGCGTGCTTGCGCACGGCGGCCAGCACGCGCGCCAGCGCGGCCTCGTTCGGATCGGAATACAGCCCCAGGTCGTCGGGCGAGATGCGGCCGACGTCGGACACTGCGGTGGCTTCGAGCACCAGCAGCCCGGCGCCGGAGATCGCCAGTTGGCCCAGGTGCATCAGGTGCCAGTCGGTTGCGCTGCCTTCGTCGGCAGAGTACTGGCACATCGGCGCGACGACGATGCGGTTCGGGAGGTGCAGGGTGCCCAGCGACAGCGGGGCGAACAGGTGGGTCATCGGTTCCCTCTGGAAGACCCGTGATTAGACAATGAAGCCATGCAGCCGCAGGAAGACGGGGCCACGGGCAAGTGGCGCGAGGTGCTGCGCGAAGCGCCGCGCCGTTACGCCCTGCCCGCCTTGCCGGCGCAGCTCGATGCGGCACGCGCCGCCGGCGCCGAGGTGACGATCGCGTTTGCCCTCGAATCGGTGCGCCTGCGGCAGGCGACCCCGGCCGTGCGCGCTGCTTTCACGGATGCACTGCGCGAACTGGTTCAGCGTGCGTCCGACGCGGACCCGGTGTTCCAGGCGCAGCTGCTGCGCGCCTCGGATGCCGAGGTGGCAGAGTTCGTGGAGCACGAGGCGGGCGCCGCGGCGGATCGCCGCGCGGTGCGCGTGGCCGTGGATGCATGGGCGCATCCGGGCAAGTTGCGCGACCAGCCTCCGGGGCCGCAGCGCGAAGCCCTGGAGCGCCTGCACACACGCGTCACGCAGCAGGACTGGTCAACGCTGGCGGCGCTGGTGGCCGGCGAGCCGCGGCTTGCGACGGCCGCGCCGGCGCTCGCCCGCCTGGCCCGCCTGGACGCGCTGCGGCAGCTCGCGTCCGTGCAGCGCTACCTGGCGCTCGGCGAGCGCGCCGGGCCGATGGCTGGGAGCGACGCTGCCGTCGCGCAGGGCCGCGCGGCCGCCAGCACGGGTGACGCGGCGGAAGCGGTGGTGATGGAGGCCCTGCAGCAGCTCGCCGCAGCGGACGAGCGCGTCGTGCGGGGGCTGCGCACGCCCGCCGGTTTCCCGGCGCGGCGCTCCGGCGCCAAGGACGAATTCGATGTGGCGGTGCTGCGGGGCGAGGACCTCGTGCTGCTCGCGGAGGTGAAGGCCTCACCCGCCGCGGCGGCGACCGACCTGCCGCGGCTGCTGCGGGGGCTGCAGCGGCTAGCGCAGGCGTCCGGGTCGGAGCGCTATTCCTTCCCGTGCGAGGGAGGCGAAGTCATCTTGCGTGGAGCGTCCTTGCAGGCGCTGGCGCCGGTGGAGGGCTGCCTGCCCGGGCACGTCGTGTATTGCAGCACCGCGCCCGTCGAAAGCCGGCCGGCCGTGTTGTCCAGTGCGGCGCGCGCGATGCTGCTGGCCGAGAGCATTCCCTTGCGCGACCGGCTCGAGCGAGTCTGGGAGCTTCTCCACGAGCCGCGGCTGCAAACGGTCGTGCAGCAGTACGAGACCGCTCGCCGCGCTCGCGAGGCGATGGTGCATCCGGGGGACCTGCTCCCAATCGCGCGTGGAATCACCGGGGTTCCTGCGTCACCCCGGCCTACGGATCCCCACCTTCCCCGCTCGTAGGGCGGGGTGAGCCGCGCGAACCCCGCCGCATGCGCAGCACCCAGTACAGGATCACCGCCGCGAACAGCCCCGCGATCGCCCAGAGCCCGAACGACAGCGGCAGGTAGGCCTTGGCCCAGACGCAGGCCTCGGAGGCCGGCACCCGGCACGCGTGCCAGCGATCCAGCAGCGGCACGCCCACGGCGAACGCGAGGAACAGGAACGTCGGAAGAACGAGGCGCCGCAGCATGGCGGCAGCATAGGCCTCAGCCCTTCACGACGCCAGCTTCATCTGCTGCAAGGCAGCCCGGCCGACCAGCCCGTACGGATTGGCCAGCGTCTCCGGCATCTCGAAGTGGTTGTAGCTCTCGCCCACCAGCAGCTGCACCGGCTTCCCTGCGGCGCGCACCGCGGCGGCGAAGTCGCGCGACTGCCGCTGGAACTCCGGCGTCTCCAGCGTGCCGTAAGCCACGACGACCGGCGCGCGCAGGTGCTGCAGGTGCCGCTGGCTGCTGAGCGCCTCCTCCATCTCGTCGGTGAACTTCACGTAGCTGCTGCGCGCCGACATCCGCACCGGCTTCAGGTCGTACATGCCGCTGACCAGCACGCCGCCCTTGACGATGTCCGGCGGCAGGTTGAACTCGCGCGCCCAGTCCGTGGTGAGAACCACGCCGGCGAGATGCGCGCCCGAGGAATGCCCGGACAGGTAGATGCGATCCGGGTCGCCGCCGAAGCTGGCCGCATTGCGATACACCCACGCCACCGCGCGCCGCACCTGCTGCGCCATGGGCATGAGGCTGCCGCCGGCTTCGAGCACGTTGATGAAGTCGGGCGCGATGTAGTGGGCGCCCGCGTTGACGAAGACTTCGGCGGGATAGGCATGGTCCTTCGCGAGCCCGGCCCGCCAGGCGCCGCCGTGCAGCGAGATGTGCACCGGCGCGCGCGCGGCGCTGGTGCGGTAGATGTCGAGCACTTCGATCGGCGTCGGTCCATAGGCCAGGCGCCGCGGCGCCCCGAGCCGGGCGCGCGCTGCCTCGCTGTTGACCCCATAGCGCTTCACCACCAGGTCCGCATGCGGCGCATAGACCCGCTGGTCATAGGCCGCGTCCAGCTCGGCCTGGTCCAGGTCCAGCCAGACCGGCGGCCCCTTCTGGCGCGGGGAGGTCTGCTGGGCTTGCGCCATGACGGGCAGGCAGGCGGCGGCGCCGACGGCGTGCAGCAACTTGCGGCGGGTGGCTTCCATGCGGAGGTCCTTCCAGGCGGCGGCATGCCGCGGCAGGAGCGTACCTGTTTTCCGCTGGCCGGCCTGCGCGTCGGTTTACACGAAGCGACCCGCCGCCGACGCAGCGGCGGGATGTTTTCCCACAGGACTTCGGAGCCTGCGCTTCTAGCCTCAGCCATCTTTGGCAAGGGAGCACGACAGATGATCATCAATGGGACCACCGCGGCGGAGAACCTCCCCGGCAGCGAGGACGACGACCAGATCCGCGGGGGCGAAGGCAACGACACGCTGCGCGGGTTGGGCGGCGACGACAGTCTCTACGGCGAGCTGGGCAATGATTTCCTGCACGGTGGCACCGGCAACGATTACCTGGACGGCGGCGCCTGGGACGATGCGGCGGTCTACGACTTCTCCGGGAACACGACCTCCGTCGACTTCCGCTCGACACTGGACCTGACGGCGGCGAGCAGCATCCAGAACGACGGCACCGGCGGCACCGACACGCTGGTCGGCGTCGAGCAGGTCGAGATGTACGGCGGCAGTGCCGGCGACCGCCTCGTCGGCAACCTCGAACGCAACCACATCGTCGGCGGCGTCGGCGACGACACGCTCACCGGTGGCGGCGGCTTCGACACCTTCGCCTGGGACGTGACCCAGGCGAACCTGGGCACCGACCGCATCACCGACCTGCAGTACCAGGACCGGCTGCAGTTCAGCAACATCCAGATCGACAGCGTGACGGCCGGCGACGGCACGACCGTGCTGGCCGGGCAAGTGCAGTTCGGCGCGTACAACGCCACCAACAACACGACCCGCGTGTTCGTGGGCGTCGACGGCGTGGCCGGTTCCGACCTCAGCATCACGCTGGTCGGCAACTTCGACGCCACCCACTTCAGCCGCTCGGTGGTGTTCAGCCCCCTGCACTCCCAGCTGATCTACACCCCCCCCGCGGACGCGGCGGAGAACCTGCAGGGCACCGGTGGCAACGACTACCTGGAAGGCCGGGGCGGCAACGACACGCTCGGCGGCGGCAACAACAGCGACACCCTGTACGGCGGCACCGGCGCCGACGTGGTGAGCGGCGACGCGGGCAACGACCGCCTGTTCGGCGATGACGGCAACGACAACATGTTCGGCGGCGCCGACCGCGACCGCCTGCAGGGCGACGCGGGCGACGACGTGCTCACCGGCGGCGACGGCGACGACACCCTGCTGGGCAACGACGGGAACGATGTCATCTATGGCGAGACCGGCAACGACCGGCTGTTCGGCAGCACCGGCACCGATGTGCTCTCCGGCGGCGACGGCGACGACTACCTCGAAGGCAACCCGGGCAACGACAGCGTCTATGGCGGCCTCGGCAACGACACGCTCGTGGGCGGCGGCGACCTGGACCAGTTGTTCGGCGACGATGGCGACGACCTCGTGGTCGGCGGCGCCAGCAGCGATCTCGGCGCGGCCGGTGCCGGCAACGACACCGTGTACGGCTACGGCGGCAACGACACCGTGTCCGGCGGCGCCGGCAACGACGTGCTGGTGAGCGGCGAAGGGGCGGACACGCTGGCGGGCGACGACGGCAACGACTACCTGTACGCGGAGGGCAACGACGACGTGGCCTCCGGCGGCGCCGGTGACGACGTGGTCATCGGCGACATCGGCAACGACTCGCTGTACGGCGACGATGGCCAGGACTACCTGTTCGGCGGCAGCGGCACCAACGTCCTGGCCGGGGGCGGAGGCGTCGACGTGCTGATCTCGCAAGGCACCGAGGACGTGCTGTACGGCGGCGAGGGCGGCGATTACCTCTACGCCTACGGCAGCACCAGCACGCTCGCATACGGCGAGGGCGGCAACGACATCATCGTGATGCAGTCGGGCCCCGGCGTGGCCTCGGGCGGCGACGGCCAGGACTACTTCTACATGGGAGATTTCTCCGATTCGATGTCCGGCGGCAGCGGCGTCGACGTACTGATCGGCGGCCGGGGCAGGGACACGTACGATGGCGGCGCGGGCACCGACTACCTGTTCCTGGGCGACAGCCCGGACCTGGTCCTGCACAACGCCAGTTCCGGCGTGGACGTGATCAACGGCTTCGACTACCTCGAGGACACGATCGCGCTGCAGGGCACCGCCATCACGAGCTTCGCGCAGGCGAAGGCGAACACGTACGACTACGGTTCCTTCGTGGTCCTCGCCATCGATGCGAACACCGCCATCTGGCTGGTGGGCGTGAAGCCGAACCAGCTGAGCGCGGAGAACTTCACCTTCAGCTGAAGAAAGCGGCTGCCGCCGCCTACCAGTTGCCGGTGGTGTACGGCCCGATCTCCTTGCGGTGCTCGGGCCGCACGCGGTGCTGCTCGGCCTGGTCGTCGGGATGATGGATCGTCGCGTTGTTGCCCTCCGGGTTCTCGCCCGGATCGGGCGGTGGCACCTTGTGCTCGGGCATGACGTCGGGAGCGGAAGCGGGCTTGTTCATGGGCACAGGCTAGGCCGCGCGGGCCGGGCGCTCAGGGGAGCGCGTCCGACTTCGATGTAGGAGCGCGCCGACGAATGCGTACGCGGGGCACGGCCATGATGAAACGGCCACTTTCATCATCGTCCAAGGAGGCTCCATGTCTGCACTGCGTCGCTTCGCCCTCATCTTCGGCATTGCCTTCCTGCTGATCGGGATCTCCGGATTCATTCCCGGACTCTCGCAGCCGCACTCCCATCCCGACGTCCGCGTGACGGCTTTCCTCGGGATGGCGCTGGGCCTGTTCCCGGTGAACATCCTGCACAACCTGGCCCACCTCCTGTTCGGCGTCTGGGGGCTTGCAGCTTCACGCTCGGACGGCGCTTCCCGTGGGTACGCCAAGGTGGTCGCCGTCTCGTACATCCTGCTGGCGGTGATGGGCCTTGTCCAGACCATGAACCTGCACACCGCCTTCGGCTTCGTGCCGCTGTACGGCCACGACGTGTGGCTGCACATCCTGCTCGCGGCAGGGGGGCTGTACTTCGGCTTCATCCGGCCGATGGAGCAGGACCGCATGCGCCGGGCCTGAACGGCGCCGGGCTTTGCGCGGCCGCGGGCGCGACGCCCGCGGCCTTCGGTTAATCTCGCGTTGGTCGTCCTTGCGACCAACGCCTTCTCCTCCCCATGTCCCTGTACCGCCTGGTCGGCGCGTTCGTGCTGCGCCATCGCGCCGCCTATGCCTGGTCGGCGCTGATGCTCGTCGCTATCGCCGTGCTGATCGTCTGGATCCCGCGGCAGATCGGGCACGTGGTCGACGGGCTGGTGGCGAACCGCCTGCCGCCGCCGGCGCTGCTGCGCGAGCTCGCGTGGTTGCTCGCCGCCGGCGCTGCCGTCTACTTCCTGCGCGTGGGCTGGCGCCTGCGGCTCTATGCCGCCTCCTACCGCATCGGCGTGGAATTGCGCGAACGGCTGTACCGGCGCCTGACCTTGCAGGGCGCGTCGTTCTACCAGGACCGCCGCACGGGCAACCTCATGGCGCTGGCCACCAACGACATCGACGCGATCGAGCTGGCCGCCGGCGAGGCGCTGCTGGCGCTGTTCGACGGCTCCCTGACGCTCGTGCTGGTGGTGGGGATGATGTCGCTCGGCGTCGACTGGCGCCTCGCCATCGCGGCGATCCTGCCCTTCCCGCTGATGGCCATCGGCTTCTGGCGCATCTCGCGCCACGTGCACGAGGCGTCGCGGCAATCGCTGGACCGCTTCGCCGCGCTCAACGACCACGTGCAGGAGACGCTGGCCGGCGTGCGCACGGTGCGCGCCCTCGGGCTCGTGCCGCGCAGCGAAGCCCAGTTCGGGCAACTCGCGGGTGCGGCGGCGCAGGCGAGCCTGTCGGCGCAACGCTGGGAAGCGGCCTACGAACCCGCGGTGGGCTGCACGTTTGCCGTGGCCACCGCGATGGTGCTCGGCGCCGGCGGCTGGCTGGTGTGGCACGGCCAGCTGACGGTGGGGCAGCTCACCAGCTTCAGCCTGTACCTGGGGCAGCTGGTGTGGCCCATGTTCGCGGCCGGCTGGGTGCTGTCGCTGCTGGAGCGCGGCAAGGCGGGGTGGGCGCGGCTGCAGCCGGTGCTCGACGCGCCGCTGGTGGTGGACGACCACGGCACCGTGGCGAAGGTGATCCCCGGCCCGATCGAGGTGGAGGACGTGCGGTTTTCCTACGGCGCGGATGCGCGCGCCGCGCTGCAGGGCGTGTCGTTGCGGATCGAGGCGGGCCGCACGCTCGGACTCGTGGGGCCGACGGGCGCCGGCAAGTCCACGCTGCTGCGCCTGCTGCTGCGGCACCATGCACCCGCCGCGGGCACGGTGCGCTGGAACGGGGTGGCGTTGGCCGACTACAGCCTGCAGGCGCTGCGCGCCGGCACTGCCTGGGTGCCGCAGGAGGCCTTCCTCTTCTCGGCCACCGTGGCGGAGAACATTGCGCTCGGGCGGCCCGAGGCGACGCGCGCCGAGGTCGAGCACGTCGCGAAGCTGGCCGCCGTGCACGGCGACATCCTGCGCCTGCCGCGAGGCTACGACACGCCGGTGGGCGAGCGCGGCGTCACCCTGTCGGGCGGGCAGCGCCAGCGCGTGGCGATCGCGCGTGCACTGCTGGCCGACGCGCCCCTGCTCCTGCTGGACGACGCGCTGTCGGCGGTGGACACCGATACGGAGTCGCGCATCCTCGCGCACCTGCGGCAGGCGCGCGTGGGCCGCACCGTCGTCATCGTGAGCCATCGGCTCAGTGCGGTGGCGGACGCCGACGAGATCGTCGTGCTGCGCGACGGACAGCTGGTCGAACGCGGCACGCACGCGGCGCTGGCCGCGGGGACCGGCTGGTACGCGCGCCAGTGGCGCTACCAGCAACTGCAGGCGAGCCTGGATGCCGACTGATACCTCCCTGCCCTCGCGCGAGGAAGCCGCGGCTGCGGTGCCGCGCCAGCGCTTTGCCAGCGAGGCGGCAGCGCTGCTGCTGCGCGCCGCCGCGCCCGAGCGGCGCCAGGTGGGGCATGGCATCGCCTGGCTGCTGCTGGCGGCGGGGCTGGAAGCGCTGGGGCCGCTGGCGGGCAAGTACTTCATCGACAACCACCTCCTGCCACGCCATGCCGACGTGCCGCAGATGGTGGGTTTGCTCGCCGGGGCGCTGGTGGCGGGCATCGTCGCCAGCTGGCTGCGCTACGGGCAGCTGGTGCGCCTGGCGGGCGTGGCGATGCGCTCCGTGCAGCGCATCCGCGAAGAGGTGATGCGGCACGTGCTGCGCCTGCCGATGGCCTTCTTCGACCGGGCGATCACCGGGCAGCTGGTCAGCCGCGTCACCAACGACACGGAGGCGGTCAAGACGCTGTACGTGCAGGTGCTCTTCGTAATGCTGGACAGCCTGATCATCCTGGCCGGCGCCATGGTGGCGATGCTGTGGCTGGACTGGCGGCTGATGCTGATCGTGACGGCACTGGTGCCGGCCGTGGCCCTGATCGTCTTCCTCTACCAGCGCCTGTCGGGCCCCGCGGTCGCGCGCTCGCGCGAGCTGCGCAGCGAACTGAACGCGCAGATGGCCGAATCGATCTCGGGCATGCCCGTGCTGCAGGCGACCAATGCCGCGGGGCTGTTCCGCGAGAGCTTCGGCGCGCGCAACGAAGGCCATTACCGCTCGCGGCTGCGCGAGTTGCGCGCCAACGCGTGGCTGCTGCGACCGGTGCTGGACTTCCTGAACGTGCTGCTGCTGGCCACCGTACTGTGGGTGTTCGGCGCGCGAGCCGACGGCAGTTCGCTGAGCGCCGGCGAAGTCGGCATCCTGTACGCCTTCATCAGCTACATCTCGCGCGTGGTGGAGCCGCTGATCCAGATCACCATGCAGTTCTCGCAGATGCAGCAGGCGCTGGTGGGCGCCGCGCGCGTGCAGGCCCTGCTGGCGGAAGCCGAAGCGCCGGTGGCGCACGACCGCGGGCAGGTGGGACGCGGCGCGATAGCGATCGAGCAACTGGGCTTCGCTTACCAGCCCGGCCGGCCCGTGCTGCAGGACATCGCCTTGGACATCCCGGCGGGCAGCTTCCACGGCATCGTGGGCCACACGGGCAGCGGCAAGACCACGCTGATGTCGCTGCTGCTGCGCTTCTACACGCCGGGCGCGGGCAGCATCCGCATCGACGGCGTGCCGCTGGACGCGATTGCCGAGGAGGCCTTTCGCGACAGCGTGGGCCTGGTGCCGCAGGAGCCCTTCCTGCTGGCCGCCACGGCGCGCGAGAACATCGCGATGGGCCGGCCACTCGGCGACGCGCAGGTGGAGGCCGCGGCGCGCGCCGCGCATGCCCACGACTTCATCACCGGGCTGGAGCGCGGCTCCGACACGCCGCTGGGCGAAGGCGGCGCACGCCTGTCGGTCGGCCAGAAGCAGCTGCTGGCGATCGCGCGCGCCCTGGCGGGGCAGCCGCGCATCCTGCTGCTGGACGAAGCCACCTCGCACATCGACTCGGAGACCGAGCAGGTGGTGCAGCGCGCGCTGGCGGAACTGCGCGGCCGGGTCACCGTGGTTGCGATCGCGCACCGCCTCTCCACCGTGCGCGACGCCGACCGCATCGTGGTGCTGCACCATGGCCGCATCGCCGAGCTGGGCACGCATGGCGAGCTGATGGCGATCCCGGGCGGGCTGTACCAGCGGCTGTACCAGTTGCAGCAGCTGGAGGACGTGGACGCCTAGCCTTCCCGCCGCAGCACGAAGAAAAACGGCTGCTCCATCCCCTTCATGTCCATCATCCCGAGCACCGTGCCGTCGTCCATGCGGCGGAACACATCGATGATCGGCGCGTCGTCGTAGACCATGGCGGCACCGGTCTTGCCGCGGAAAGCGAGCATGCGCAGCCGCGCGCCCGAGCGCCGGGTGGACAGCAGCGGCACGACGGCCTGCGCAAAGCGTCCTGCCGCACGCGAGCGCAACGCTGGGAAGCGCAGCAACAGCGGCACGAAGGGAAAGATCCAGCCGGCGCGCACCTGCACGATGCGGCCGCCGGCGCTGCGAAACAGCAGGGGATGCACGTGCTCGGTGCTGTCGAAACGCTTGCCGTGCCAGCCGAAGTTTTCCAGTACGCCATCGAGCGGATGGCCGCTGGCGAAGGATGCACCGCGCCACGCGCCCAGCATGGATTCCGGCTCGACCGGCGCGAGCCCGTCGAAGAACGCCAGGGCGGCGTCGGCCAGCCGCTCAGGGTTCGGAGATGTTGTGATAGCGCTCGACCTGGCAGGCGTAGGTGGCTTCACCGGCCGCGCAAGGCGAGGCGGCGAGCTGCGTGCGCGGCGCGCCAGCGCAGCCGCAGAGCGCCAGCAGGACGAGGAGCGAGAAGTGGCGGGTCATGGCATCCAGCCTATCACGCAGGCGCCTCTCCCGTAGGTCGGGGTGAGCGCACATCCGAACCCCGACGTCAGGCGAACGTGAAGTCGGCTGCCTGGAAATCCGAGGGCCGCATGCCGATCATCCAGATCGCCGTGTCCGCATCCACCTGCACGATGGAGAAGGAGACGTAGTCGTAGGTGTGCGCCACCACGTCGGCCAGGCTGCTCCAGCCCGAGCCCTGCAGGCGGATGCTGTCGTTGGCGCCGCCGACTTCGAAGTCGTAGACCAGAGCGATGCCGGAGGCGGTGCCGACCAGCACGGTGTCGTTGCCGCCGGCGCCAAGGTACAGGTAGTCGACGCCGGTTCCGGGGTCGAAGAAGTCGTCGCCATCCTGTCCGAGCAGCACGTCGACGCCGGCGCCGCCGTAGAGGCTGTCGTTGCCGCCACCCGCATACGCGTAGTCGTTGTCGGCCTCGCCGTGGAACACCTCGTTGCCGCTGTCGCCCACGAGGATGTCGACGCCGGCGCCGCCATAGGCGACGTTGTTGCCGCCTTCGCCGTAGAAGTAGTCGACCGCGCCGTCGCCGCCGTACATGAGGTCGTCGCCGGCGCCACCCAGGAACACGTCGACGCCGTCGCCGCCGTACATCGTGTCGTTGCCGGCGCCACCGAACAGGTAGTCCTGCCCGCCCTCGCCGCTGAGGACGTCGCTGCCGTCCTCGCCGAGCAGCACGTCGATGCCGTCGCCGCCGTACAGCCAGTCGTTGCCCGCGCCCGCGTACAGGTAGTCATTGCCGGCCAGGCCGCTGAGCGTGTCGTGTCCCACGCCACCCACCAGCACGTCGGCCGCCGCCGTGCCGGTGCGCGCCACGTCCGCAGGCACGGGCACCGTCGCGGCGCTGATCCTTGCCTCCGGAACCCCGTACCCATCCATCCAGTGCGCCTGCACCCTGATGGTCTTGCCGACCATCGATTCAGTGATCGTGAACGTTTCGGAGATGCCGGGAATGGGCTGGTCCTGGACGAACCAGTGGTATTCGATGCGGCGCATGCCCTCGGGGTCGGCGAAGTCGTTCGCCACCGACAGCGTCTGGCCGATCGCGACCTGTCCCCGGATCGTCGGCGCGCCGGTACCGTTCGCTTCCAGTCTGATGGTGGACGTGCCGCTGGTCGTGGAGGGCCGCACGCCGACGCTGCTGGGCGAATAGGTGCCGGCCAGCTCAATGAAAAGGTCGGCCCCGGGCGAACCATCCGTGTCGATCGCCAGCGTCGTGATGCCGTCCGACGTGGACACCTGCACGCCGAGCGCGGCCACGTTGCTGCCGGTGCCTGCACTCGCCACGCCGGCCGCGAGCAGGGCGTTGACCCGGATCGAATCCTGATGGTCGAAGTCGACGATGCGATCGGTTCCCTGTCCCGGCGTTACGAGGAAGATGTCGAAGCCAAGCCCGCCGCCACCGACGAGCGTGTCGTCTCCCCACCCGCCGTACAGCGTGTCGCTGCCGCTGGTGCCAGTCACCGTGATCCCGGGGACACGCGGTACGTTGGCGGTTGCACTGCGCACGGTCTCGATGGTGCCGTGGACGTCGGTGTAGACCGCTTCCAGCTGCAGCGGCTTGCCCCCGTCCGCCCCCGTGACCATGTAAGTCGTGCCGGTGCCGACGACGGCGCCCGCCACCAGCCACCGCCAGGCCACCGCGCCCATGCCGTCCGCGTCGGTGATGTCGTGGGAAGCCGTGACGACCTGGCCAGGGGCGGCGTTCCCGGTGATCGTCACGCTGCCTGCCGGCGCATCGTTGACGTTGGCGACAGCGGCCGTGACCGCGCTCGCCTTCGCCTCCGCGATCCCGCTCAGGTCCGTCCAGCTCGCCACGACGGTCAGCCGCTTGCCGACTTGCGCTTGCGCCAGCAGCAGCGTGGTGCCGGTGGCGCCCGCGATCGCCTCTCCTTTTGCGTACCACTGCCAGGAGATGCTGCCCATCCCGTCGGCATCGGCCAGCGTGTGGCTGGTCGAGAGCACCTGTCCCTGCCGGAACGTGCCCTGGATCGAGACCGATCCCGACGCGTTGGGCCCGCGCATGATGGTGGACGTGCCGCTGGCCGCGTCGGCGGTCACCACGAAGCTGCTGGCGGCGAACGTGCCGGTCAGCTGGATCGTGACGTCGGCGCCGATGGCGTCGTTCGTGCCGATCGACAAGGTGGTGATGCCGCCGCTCGACGTGGCCTGCACCGTCCGGCCCGTGATGCCGTCACCGGTGCCCGCCGTGACGGTCGACGACGTGAGCAGCGTGGCAACGCGGATGGCGTCGCCTCCGCTGAAGTCCATGATGCGGTCGACGCCCTGCGCGGATGTACCGTAGACGTACACGTCGTTGCCGGCTCCGCCGACCAGGAGGTCGTCGCCCGCGCCGCCCGCCATCGTGTCGTCGCCGGCCTTGGCGAAGAGGTGGTCGTTGCCGGCCCCGCCATCGATGCTGTCGTTGCCGGCGGAGCCATCGATGACGTCGTCCCAGGCGGACCCGTGCACGACTTCGATGTTGCGGAAGCTGTCGATTTGCTGCTGGCCGAAATAGGTGGTGCCCGTGGCGAGGTCCACGTTCACAGTCCCGGCAGCGTGCCGGTAGCTCAGGATGTCGGTCCCACCGGCGCCGTCGACCGTGTCACCGGGCGCGCCGAAGAACACCTCGTCGGCGCTGCTGCCGGCGATGCTGTCCGCGAAGCTGCTGCCGACCACCACCGAGAAGTTCGCCACGCTGTCGTTG
>DATAGN010000638.1:0-10437 GCA_036263715.1 Ramlibacter sp. | reverse complement strand
GGTGGCCCCTGCGCGGCCTGCACGCACACGGCTGGCATCCGCTCTGGTCTACCGCCCTGGTCTACCTGATCGCCTTTTCCGTCTTCTTCTGCCTGCGCCCGCGCGGGTTCCCGGAGTTGCTGCGCACGCCGGTGCTCTGGCTGCTGGCGCTGGCCGCCGGCGTGACGAACGTCGGCTTCAACTGGGCGGTCACCACCGGCGACGTCGTGCGCGTGGTGCTCCTGTTCTACCTGATGCCGGCCTGGTCGGTGCTGCTGGCCTGGCCCTTGCTGGGCGAAAAGCCCACGCCGGCTGCCCTGGTGCGCCTGGCCGTGGCGCTTGCAGGCGTGCTCGTCGTCCTCGACACCGGCGGCACGGGCCTGCCTTGGCCGCGCGCCCTGGCCGAGTGGCTGGCGCTGCTGGGTGGCGCCAGCTTCGCGCTCACCAACATCCTGCTGCGCAAGCTGCAAGCCGTGAGCGGGCCGGCGCGCGTGCTGGCCATGTTCGGCGGCGGCTTGCTCCTGGCCACGGGTGTCGCGCTGATCGGCGGCTTGCCCGCGCCGCCGCTCCTGTCCGGGGCCGGCTGGGGCCTGGCCTTGCTGCTGGCCAGCGGCTTCCTGGCGGCCAACCTGCTGCTGCAGTTCGGCGCCTCGCGCCTGCCGGCGCACACGACCTCGCTGGTGATGCTGTCCGAGGTGGTGGTGGCGGCGCTGTCGTCGGTGGCGTTGGGGGCGGCGGAGTTGTCGGTGCGGACGCTGGTGGGTGGGGCGCTGATCCTCGGCGCGGCGGCGTGGTCGGTGTTGCCTTCCAAATCTTCGTAGGTTGGGTTGCCGCAGGCACCCCAACGCCGTGTTGGGGTGCGCTGCGCGCAACCCAACCTACGAAAAGCCGGCGCAGAATGGGCCATGTCCAGCATCTACGACTTCGAAGCCACCCGGATCGACGGCGAGGTCGTGCCGCTCTCGCGCTTTCGCGGCCAGCCCCTGCTGATCGTCAACACCGCCAGCGCCTGCGGCTTCACGCCGCAGTTCGCGGGGCTGCAGGAGTTGCACCGCACATATGGCGAGCGCGGCCTGGTGGTGCTCGGCTTCCCCTGCAACCAGTTCGGCTCGCAGGATCCCGGCAGCAACGAGGAGATCGCCACTTTCTGCCAGGCGAACTACGGCGTGAGCTTCCCGATGATGCGCAAGGTCGACGTCAATGGTGCCGACGCGCATCCGCTGTACCGCTGGCTCACCGCCGAGGCGCCGGGGGTGCTCGGGACGAAGGCGATCAAGTGGAACTTCACCAAGTTCCTGGTGGGGCGGGATGGGCGGGTGATCCGGCGCTATGCGCCGCAGGATGCGCCGGGGAAGCTGGGGAAGGACATCGAGGCGGCGTTGGCGGGGTGAAGCGCGTCGGGGTTCGCCTGCGGGCTCACCCCGACCTACCAAACCTGTTGGGGTGCCTGCGGCAACCCAACCTACGGAAGACGGGGGTCCGGTAGGTTGGGTTGCGCGAACGCGCACCCCGACACCCATCACGCGGACGGCAACAAGGCCGCGTCCAGCACCTCGACCCAATGCCGCACCGGCACCTGCGTGCCGCTCTGCAGATGCTGGATGCAACCGATGTTCGCCGACAGGATCCCCTGCGGCTGCAGCGCATTCAGGTGTCCCAGCTTGCGATCCCGCAGCGTATGGGCAATGTCGGGATGCAGCACCGAATACGTCCCCGCGGAGCCGCAGCACAGGTGCGCTTCGTTCAACGCCACGCGCAGCTGGAAGCCCAGCGCCGCCATGCCCTGCTCCACGCTGCCCTTGACGTTCTGCCCGTGCTGCAGGGTGCAGGGCGGGTGATACGCAAACAGGCCAGGGTCGGCACGCACGCGGCCCTGCAAGGCAGGCACCAGGTCCGGCAGCAGTTCGCTCAGGTCGCGCGTGAGCGCGCCGATGCGCTCGGCCTTGTGCGCATAGGCAGCGTCGCCCTGCAGGTAGTGGCCGTACTCGCGCACGGTCACGCCGCAGCCCGAGGCGTTCATCACGATCGCCTCGACCTCGCCGCGCTCCACGTAAGGCCACCACGCGTCGATGTTGCGGCGCATCTGCGCGCGGCCGCCGTCCTGGTCGTTCAGGTGGAACTTCACGGCACCGCAGCAGCCGGCCTCGTGCGCGATCACGGCCTGGATGCCCGCCGCGTCGAGCACGCGCGCCGTCGCCGTGTTGATGTTCGGCATCATCGAAGGCTGCACGCAGCCGGCGAGCATGAGCATCTTGCGCGCGTGCGTGCGCGTGGGCCAGCGGCCGGCGTCCTGCCTGGCCGGCACCTTGTCCTTCAGCCTCTGCGGCAACAGCCCGCGCACGAGTTGCCCCACCTTCATCGCGGGGGCGAACAGCGGTGACGTCAGCCCCGCGCCGAGAGACCACCGCAGCGCCTTCGAGGGCGCGCCGCGCGCCACCTTGCGTTCGACGATGCCGCGGCCGATGTCGACCAGCCGCCCGTAGTCCACGCCGCTCGGGCAGGTGCTCTCGCAGTTGCGGCAGGTGAGGCACCGGTCAAGGTGCAGCTGCGTCTTGCGCGTCGGCTCGTTGCCCTCCAGCACCTGCTTCATCAGGTAGATGCGCCCGCGCGGGCCATCGAGTTCGTCGCCGAGCACCTGGTAGGTGGGACAGGTCGCAGTGCAGAAGCCGCAGTGCACGCACTTGCGCAGGATGGCTTCGGCCTCCTGGCCTTCGGGCGTGCCCGCGAATTCCGGGGAAAGGGTGGTCTGCATCAGAAACGGGGATAGAGCCGGCCGCGGTTGAAGATGCCCGCGGGATCGAACTGCTGCTTCAGGCGCTCGTGGAGCGTGGCCAGGGGCGCCGCCAGGGGCGTCATGCGATGGGGGGCGTCGGCGCGCTCGGTGCGGAACAGGGTGGCGTGGCCGCCGACGCGCAAAGCCGCGTCACGCACGTGCGCACCGTCCGCCTCGGCCGCGCACACCCAGCGCTGCGCACCATGCCATTCGACGAGGGGCGCCTCGGGAAGTTCCAGCACCGGCGCGGTCTGCGGCACCGACAGGCGCCACAGGTCGCGCCCTGCCCGGCCCGAGAACCACGCATCACGCTGGTCGCGCGCGGCGTGCCAGTGCGCTCGCGCGCCGTCGTCCAGGCGTTCGCCTCCGAGCGAGCGGCAGGCCGACTCCACGGCGGCGACGGCGCCGCGCAAGCGAAGGTAGAGCTGCCCAGCGCCGGCGTCCGGACGCCAGCAACTCGCGTTCAGCGGCAGCGGCTGGCCACCCCACGCGTTCAGGCGCTGCAGCGCGGTCGCCTGGTCCATCTCGAAGCGCAGGGTCGCTTCCGCGGGAGGAACCGGCAGCACTTTCAGGCTCACCTGCGTGATCACGCCCAGCGTTCCCATGGCGCCGGTCATCAGCCGCGACACGTCGTAGCCGGCGACGTTCTTCATCACCTGGCCGCCGAACACGAGGTGCTCGCCGCGGCCGTTGACGAGGTTCAGCCCCAGCACGTAATCACGCACCGCACCCACGCTGGCACGGGCGGGCCCGGACAGTCCCGCGGCCACCATGCCGCCCACCGTGGCGCCCTCGCCGAAATGCGGCGGCTCGAAGGGCAGCGACTGGCCGCTGTCGGCAAGCACCTGCTCCAGCTGCGCCACTGGCGTGCCCGCGCGCACGGTCACGACCAGCTCGCTCGGCTCGTAGTTGACGATGCCCTGCAAGGCGCGGGTGTCCAGCGGCTCGCCCTGGAGGCGCTCGCCGTAGAAATCCTTGGTGCCGCCGCCGCGGATGCGCAGCAGCGTGCCCGCCTCTGCCGCGGCGCGGACGCGTTCGCTCAGTTCTGCCAGGACCGCTTCCATGCGCTCAGTCCATGAAGAAGTGGGTGGCGACGCCCGGCACGTCCACGCGCGCGGCGAACACGCAGCCGGAATGCGGATGCGCCTGCAGCTCCTCCGGCGAGCGGTTCTGGCGCGCCGTGGTGAGGTACAGCGTGCGCCCGTCCGGCCCACCGAAGCACGGCATGGTGGGACAGCGCGCGGGCACCTCGTACGAAGCCACGACCTCGCCCGCCGGCGACAGCCGCAGCACGCGGCCGCCCTCGAACATCGCGCACCAGTAGTGGCCTTGCACGTCCACCGCGGCGCCATCGGGCCGGCCGCCGTACGGGCCGGGGGCGGACTTGTCGGGGAACGCGTGGAACACGCGGTGGCGCCGCATCACGTTGCTGGCTGGCTCGAAGTCCCACGCGTGCAGCGTGTGCTGCGCGGTGTCGCTCCAGTACACCGTGTGGCCATCGGGCGACCAGGCCAGCCCGTTGGCGGCCATCACGTTGTGCGCCTTCAGCTGCACGATGGGCTTGCCGCCGTTGCCGTTGTCCGGCCGGCAGTCGATGGAGTAGAGGTCGGCCTTGCGGGCATCCTTGGGTTCGTAGTACGTGCCGGCCCAGAAGCGCCCGGCGGGATCGGCCTTGCCGTCGTTGAAGCGCAGCGTGTCGCCATGCTGGAAGCGCACCACGGGCGCCAGCGGCCCGCCCCAGCTGCGCGCGCGGTAGATGCCGTCGCGCAGCGCGAGCACGAGCCCACCCCCGGCCGCCGGTGCGATGCAACCCGGCTCCTGCTGCAGGTCCCACGCCTCGCGCGTGCGAGAGGCCGGATCCCAGCGCAGCACGCGGCGGCCGGGGATGTCGACCCAGTACAGGCGCTGCTCGCGCGGATGCCAGAACGGCGACTCGCCCAGCGCGTCCGGCTCGGGCACCGCCACTTCCCACTTCATCGCACGGCCTCCACCTCGATGGACATCTGCGCGATCATGGACTCGCCGGGTTGCAGGATGACCAGGCCCAGCTCCGCCGCCGGCGTGCCCTGCGCATGCAGCTGCACCGCGTTGTTGACGTGGCTCACGGGCTCGATCGCGATATCGTTGCGGCCGTGGTGCGTGAACACGACCAGCCGCGATAGCCCCGAGCGCACGCGCACGCACAGTTGCGCATCGCGCAATTCCACGAGCCCGGTCCAGCCGTCGTGGCAATGGTCGACGTCCAGCCCGGCGCACTCCGCGTCGATGCCGCTGGAAGGGCGGCGCACGGTGGGCAGCTTGTCCTCGCCCATTTCCCAGCGGCCGGTCGCGGTGAACGCGATGCGGCTGCCGGGCCGCTTGGGAAACCAGGGGTGCCATCCGAGGCCGGCGGGCGTCGCCTGCCCCGACTGGTTGGTGAGGGCCAGCGTCATGTCCAGCCGCTCGGCGGTGAGGCGGTAGGTGTGCGAGCAGTCGAACGCGAAAGGCCAGCCGCCATCGCCGCGGTGCTCGTAGGAAAACATGGCCGAGGTGGCATCGCTGTCCAGCACGGTCCATGGCCGCTGCCATCCCATGCCGTGGATGGCGTGCGGCTCGTCGCCGTTGTTGCGCACCAGGGGCAGCTGCGTGCCTTGCCACTGCACGGTCGCGTGGCCGACGCGGTTGGAGAAAGGCACGAGCGGATAGCAGGCGGACTGGCGCGCCGACTGCAGTTGCGCCGCGGGTTGCGAGCGCAGCACGGGCTGGCTGTCGAGCCACATGCCGGCGACGCAGCCGCCGAGTTCGGGGAGCAGCTCGCAGCGCAAGGCTCCGGCACGCAGTTCGATCACGCGATGTCTCCTGGCTGGTCGTTTCCGCCCATTTTGCACGCCCCACGCTGGCGCATGAGGACTAGGATGGGTCCATGACCTTCGCGGACGTCGAATCGCAGCAGCAGCGGGTGGAAGCCGCGCGCTACGTGCTGCTGCGGCGCCTGACGCTGGCCATGCAGCACCGCATGCTCAAGCACCTGCAGCCGATCGACATGATCAGCCATGTGCTGCAGCGGCGACTGAGCGACCCGCAGCCGGACCTCGCCCGCGTCGGCGCCGACATGGAAAAGGTGCACGGCTTCACGCGCGATGCCGTCGGCGCCAATCTCGACGTCGTGAGCTGGCTCGCTCCCGAGGGCGACGAGCGCATCGCGCTGGACCGCGGCGTGGACGAATGCCTGGCGCTGCTGCGCAGCCATTTCGGCTTTCGCGGCTACCACCTGTGCCGCGCGCCATCGGCCGCGGTCGAAGCGGTGCCGCGCGCGGCCATGCGCACGGTGCTGACCGCGGTGCTGTTCGGGCTGTGCGACGAAGCGCGGGCGCCGGCGCAGGTGACGGTGCGCGCGCCGGGGACGGCGACCTTCCCCTGCGTCGACGTCGCCGTGGAGTCCATGCCCGGCGAAGCGCCGAAGTACCAGCTGTCGTACCGCCGTTTCGGCTGGGACGAAGTCCAGGCGCTGGCGGAAGACGAAGGTGTCACTTTGCGCCGCAGTGCGGGGAGTGCGCGCCTGCAGTTCGCGCGGCTGGCCTGACGTCATTCCCGCGGAGGCGGGAATCCAGGGCTTTCAGGGAGCGCGCCGCGGCGCGCTTTTTCTCTGGGAGCCCTGGATCCCCGCCTGCGCGGGGATGACAAACCCAAAAAAGCGGCCCGCGCGAGGCGGGCCGAACATCCAAAGGAGACTCTTGCGTTTGCCCGGGCCCGCGCGGCTTGCCTGCCGCGCGGCCCTGCACTTTGCGGATCAGCGGTTGTAGGCGGTCTCGCCGTGGCTGCTGATGTCGAGGCCCTCGCGCTCTTCCTCTTCGCTCACGCGCAGGCCGACCAGGAGGTCCACGACCTTGTAGGCGATGAAGGAGACCACCGCGGACCAGACGATCGTGGTCAGCACGCCCTGGAACTGGATCCAGACCTGGCCGCCGATGGAGTAGTCGGGGTTGACCTTGTTGGCCACGTAGTCGTAGACACCCGTGCCGCCCAGGGAAGGCGAGGCGAACACGCCGGTCAGCAGCGCACCCAGGATGCCGCCGACGCCGTGGACGCCGAAGACGTCCAGCGCGTCGTCCGCACCCAGCAGGCGCTTGAGGCCATTGACGCCCCACAGGCAGACCAGGCCGGCCAGCAGGCCGATGACGATCGAGCCCATCACGCCGACGAAGCCGCAGGCCGGGGTGATCGCCACCAGGCCGGCGACGGCGCCGGAAGCGGCACCCAGCATCGAGGCCTTGCCCTTGGACAGGGCTTCACCGGCGCACCAGGACAGCGTGGCGGCGGCGGTGGCGAACAGCGTGTTGGCGAAGGCCAGGCCCGTGACGCCGTTGGCTTCCAGGTTGGAACCGGCGTTGAAGCCGAACCAGCCCACCCACAGCAGCGCGGCACCGACCATCGTGAGCGTCAGGCTGTGGGGCGTGAGCGATTCCTTGCCGTAACCGAGCCGCTTGCCGATCACGTAGGCGCCCACCAGGCCGGCGACACCGGCGTTGATGTGCACCACCGTGCCGCCCGCGAAGTCGAGCGCGCCCTTGGCCCACAGCCAGCCGGCCGCAGCCGTGACGGTCTCCAGCGACTTGGCATCGGTGATCGCATCCGGGCCGTCCCAGTACCACACCATGTGGGCGATCGGCAGGTAGGCGAAGGTGAACCAGATCGCGCAGAACAGCAGCACCGCGGAGAACTTGATGCGCTCGGCGAAGGAGCCGACGATCAGCGCGCAGGTGATGGCGGCGAACGTGGCCTGGAAGGCGATGAAGGTGAACTCGGGGATCACGACGCCCTTGCTGAAGGTCGCGGCCACCGAGTCGGGCGTCACGCCGGACAGGAACAGCTTGCTGAAGCCGCCCATGAACGGGTTGCTCGCGGTGAACGCCACGCTGTAGCCGTAGATGGCCCACAGCACGAAGATCATGCAGGCGACGACAAAGACCTGCATCAGCACCGACAGCATGTTCTTGCTGCGCACGAGGCCGCCGTAGAACAGCGCCAGGCCGGGCAGGATCATCAGCAGCACCAGCACGGTGGCCACCGTCATCCAGGCGGTGTCGCCCTTGTTCGGGGTCGGTGCGGGGGCGGCCGTGGCGGCAGCGGGGGCCGCGGCGGTGGCAGCGGCTGCCGGTGCAGCAGCCGCCGGAGCCGCGGTGGCAGCAGCGGCGGGTGCGGCTTCGGTGGTCGCGGCCGGGGCAGCGGGCGTCTGGGCGACAGCGCCAATGCTGCCGACCATCAGTCCCAGGCCGATGGCCAGGGAGGCGAGAAATTTCCTCATGTCGGTGCTCTCTTGGTGAATTGAAATGCTTAGAGCGCTTCCTTGCCGGTCTCGCCGGTCCGGATGCGGACGACCTGCTCGAGGTCGTACACGAAGATCTTTCCGTCGCCGATCTTGCCGGTGCGGGCCGCGCCTTCGACGGCCTCGATGACGCGTTCCACCAGGTCGTCCGCCACCGCCGCCTCGATCTTCACCTTGGGCAGGAAATCGACGACGTATTCCGCGCCGCGGTACAGCTCGGTGTGGCCCTTCTGGCGGCCGAAGCCCTTGACCTCGGTGACGGTGATGCCCTGCACCCCGATGGAGGACAGGGACTCACGCACCTCGTCGAGCTTGAAGGGTTTGATGATGGCGGTGACGAGTTTCATGGGTTCTCCTTCGAAAGCGATTGGTCAGAAGGTCTTCTTGACCCCGAGCACCAGGCCCGTCTTGCCCAGGTCGCGGCTGCCGCTGCCCACCAGGGTGTAGGGGAAGCCGAAGCGGTCTTCGAAGTTCGTGCCGACGACGGCCAGGCTCACCACGAGGCCGTCACCCAGGTCCTTGCCGGCGGTGAGCGAGTAGTCCGTGTAGTGGCCGGTGTTGCGGATCCACTGGCGGCCGACGTGCGGCGTGAGCGTGATGCCCCACATGCCGGTCTCGAAGGTGGCGCTCAGGTCCAGGTAGCCGCTGTTCTCGCTGTTCGGGGTGCCGAACAGGGTGGTCAGCGCGTGCGAGTACTTCAGCGTCGCCGGCCCGTAGGTGAGGGCGCCATAGAGCTCGAAGGTGTTGGCGTTCTCGCCGGTGGCGCGCTTGAGGTTGTTGTTGACGTACCAGTAGTACAGGCCGCCCACGTCGAAGCCGAGGCCGTCGACCGCGCCGATGCTGCCCTTGTAGCCGGCGTACAGGTCCACTTCGACCGAGCCGCGGTCGGTCGGCGGGGTGTCCTTGATCCAGCGGATGGTGGAGGACCAGGTTCCGGCGTAGAAGCCGCTCTTGTGCGCGTAGTCGGCGCCGCCTTGCAGTGCCGGACGCAGCGCGGTCTGGGAGATGCCGCGGTAGCGGTAGTCCGTGACCGCGCCGATGTTGTACGAGAGCGTGTAGTCCGGCTCGGGCGCCTTGGTCTGGGCCAGCGCAGCGCCGGACACGACCAGCGAGGACAGCAGGACGACAAGTTTCGTTGGGATCAAGGTTCTTCTCCGTGGGGGTCTTGGTGGTGAGGTGTTGCCCTACAGCCGTTAGCAGGGACCGTGCCATCACCCGTCACCCCCCGAACGGAGGACGCCCACCCGCCGCGTCGCCCGTTGAACGGGACAGGAGCGGACCGCAACCCCGTCCGGCGCACCACGCCGGTGCCGATCGGGCATCCCTGCCCGCGCGACGCTCCGCCATGCACCCGAAAGGGGAGGAGGAGGTCCGTGAGCCTGTGTTTGGTGCAAAGCCGCGCCCTCGTCGGCCTGGAGGCCGCCGCGGTGACCGTCGAGGTGCATGTGGCGAACGGCCTGCCCAACTTCATCCTGGTCGGCCTGGCGGACACGGAAGTGAAGGAGGCGCGCGAGCGCGTGCGCTCGGCGTTGATCAACTCCGGTCTGGAGTTTCCGCACAACAAGAGGATCACCGTCAACCTGGCGCCGGCGGACCTGCCCAAGGACGGCGGCCGCTTCGACCTGCCGATCGCGCTGGGCATCCTGGCGGCCAGCGGGCAGATCGATGCGGCGCGGCTGGCCGGCCACGAGTTCGCGGGCGAGCTGTCGCTCTCCGGCGAGCTGCGGCCCGTGCGCGGGGCGCTGGCCACCAGCCTGGCGCTGCATGCACGCGGCGGCACGGCGCGGCTGGTGCTGCCGCCCGGCAGCGCGGAAGAGGCGGCGCTGGTGCCCGGTGCGCAGGTGGTGCGCGCGCAGCACCTGCTGGACGTGATGAAGCAGTTCCTGCGCGGCGACCCGCTGGCCGTGCAGGAGGAGGCGCAAGCCGTGTCGGGCTGGACGCCGCTGCAGCCCGGCGCCCCGGTCGCTGCCGCGCTCTACCCGGACTTCTCGGACGTGAAAGGCCAGGCGGGGGCGCGGCGGGCGCTGGAGATCGCTGCGGCTGGCGGGCACAGCCTGTTGCTGGTGGGACCGCCAGGCGCGGGCAAGTCGATGCTGGCGCAGCGCTTCGCCGGCCTGCTGCCGCCCATGCCCATCGAGCAGGCGCTGGAAAGTGCCGCGGTCGCCAGCCTCGCCGGCCGGTTCACGCTGGAGCACTGGGCGCAGCGGCCGACCTGCGCGCCGCACCACTCCGCCAGCGCGGTGGCCCTGGTGGGCGGCGGATCACCGCCGCGACCGGGCGAGATCTCGCTGTCGCACCACGGCGTGCTGTTCCTCGACGAACTGCCGGAGTTTCCCCGCGCCGCGCTCGAAGCGCTGCGCGAGCCGCTGGAGACCGGCCG
>DATAGN010000637.1:0-2380 GCA_036263715.1 Ramlibacter sp. | reverse complement strand
GCAGGTTGTTGTACAGCCACGGCGCCACCACGAGCCCGCCGCTCGCCGCCATGACGAGCGTCAGGCCGTCCGGCGGCGCCCGCTTGATCTCGGCCAGCGAGATGCGGCCCGCGGCCCCGGGCCGGTTTTCCACGACGACGTTGTGCCCGAGCAGCCCGCGCAGCTTGTCGGCGAGGATGCGCGTCAGGTTGTCGCTGGAGCCGCCGGGTGCGAAGCCCACGACCAGCTTGAGCGTGCGCTCCTGGGCCAGCACCGCCGGAGCAGCGAGTGCGGCGGCGGACAAGGCGGCGAAATGACGTCGTTTCATCGAGGCTTGTCTCCTGTGTGCATGGGCCTTCCCACGGTCGCGGGATATTACCCGAGCAGCGCAGGAGCGCTCCTCGCGGCCGCATCTGACACACTCGCTGACGAGACGGAGGACTTGCGGTGGAGGGTCTGATCTTTTTGGTGGCAGGGCTGCTGGGGACGCTGGCATTCTTCGCGCTTTGCTTCTCGCCGTTCTGGTTGCTCGCTCGTGCCGGGGGATGGGTGGGGCGCCAAACACGATTTCCGGCATTGGGATGGGTCTTGCCGCTGGCACTCGCCGGCGCGGTGGTCGCCTGGATCGCGACGGGTATCTCGGCTTTTCGCAAAGCATGCGCTGCGTCGACCGCAGTGGAAGTGCTCGCGAGCATCGATGCGCCCGCCCGGGGGATTGCGCTCGTGCAGGAGAGCAAGGCTACGGGCGTACTGGCGCTTCGCACCAGCTTCGCCTGGGGCGCGCTTTTGGAGAGCGGCAGCCTGGAGTTTGTCGATCTCGAAACTGGCCAGCGTCGCTGCCGTGGCGTGAAGACGCACGAGCGGCAGCCTGCGTTCCCCATCGAAAGTCGCTGCGACATGTCCGTCGCGCCCGCGGTCGACGTTCACCTGCTGGCACCGCAGCGTGCCAGTGCGTGGATGCCAATATGGCGAATGCAGGTGGAAGTGCGCGACCACCGCACGCGTGCCGTGCTGGTGCGCGCGACAGACATCGTCTTCGGCGGCGGCCTTCTGGGTTCCTTCATGCGGCTTTTCAAGGGGGATCAGGACTACGCCTTCCTCAGTTGCGGCTACCTTTCGAGAGAGATCGGACCGTGGCGGCCATCGCTCTCGACCCGTCCACAATTCGACCAGTACAGCCGCGCCGACAGCGCCATGGTCCTCGCCGCCCACGGGCTCGTCGTTCCTGAGCCGCAGCCGGTGGAAGTGCCGCTGAAGGACGTGCCGGCAGTGCTGCGTGCCCTCACAGGTGTCTGGAAGAGAGACGTCGTGCACGCCGGCGTGCCAGGTGTGGAGACCATCAATCTTGACTTGGCAGGCAGCTTCAACGAGGTAATCACCGGGCAGGACCAGAAGCCCGTGCACCGGCGCAGCGGAACGTGGACGTATGACGGTACCAATTTCACCAGGACGGTGACTTCGCTCGACGGCAAGCGACTGCGCAACCAGGATTTCATCTACGAGCCCTACAAGCTCAAATCGGTCGTCGATCGTGAATTCGTGGCTTCGGGCTATGCCGGACGGGAGGAGATCCGCTACTCGCGCTGAGGGGCGGGGCGCTTGCAATGCTCTCCGGCGGCGCGGCGTCGCGCACTTCCGAAGCGCCTTCATGCGGGCCCCACAGCCAAACGAGGACCTGTCCCACAGTGCGACGCAGTCCGGCGTCATCAGATACGAGATGCTGCCATCCACCATGAGGAATCCCATGCAACGCACACTCGTCGGCCTCGCCTGCGCGCTCGCCCTCGCGGCGGGCAGCGCCATGGCGCAACAGCAGCCAGGCGGCGGCATCGGCCTGCCACCCACCGACAACCCATCGGGAGCGAGCATCACCGAGCGGGCCAGGCAAGCGGCCCAGGCTCTGGGCGAGAAGACCCGGAAAGCCGCCGCCACGGCCATGGAGAAGGCGCAGGAGGCCGCACAGAAGGCGAAGTCGGTCGCGGAGGACAGGAGCGCACCATCCGGCGCAGGCACGCGAACCATGGGCGCGGCGGCTGCCGGCGGCAGCATGTCGCCGGCCCTGCGGGAGAAGCAGAAGCGCGCCGATGCCGACTACAAGTCGGCCAAGGATAAGTGCGAGGCGATCCAGCAGCCCGCGCAGAAGAACCTGTGCGAGAAGCAGGCGGCCGCGGCCCACGCGAACGCCGAGGTGGCGATCGCGAAAGCCCAGGTGCAGGCCGACGGCGTGAAAGCGTCGACGGCAGGCGGCGGCAGGAGCGGCCAGCAGCGATAGCGCACGCTCCGCACGCGGGCGTCCCGGCGTGTTGTGCCACAACCACCCATGCACGCCGGGGGCTCTGGTGCGCGACGCCGCACGGGTGTCGCCCCAGCGGTTATCTTCGTGCAGCAGCACCGAGCTGCC
>DATAGN010000636.1:0-9064 GCA_036263715.1 Ramlibacter sp. | reverse complement strand
TGGCGGTCGGCTGGGATTCGAGCCTGGTGCGCGAGATGCTCACGCGCGCCCGCCAGGACGGCACCGTCATCAACGCCGACGACTACCGCCCGGAAGGCCTGGAAAAGCAATTCGGCCTGCACGCGGACGGCCTGTATCGCCTCTCGGACACGCAGGCCGGCGAGATCCTGCAGATGCGCCTGCAGCGCCTGACCGGCCTGGAGCAGGACAAGATCGTCAACGAGTACCGCGAGGTGATGGCGGAGATCGACGACCTGCTGGACATCCTGGCCCGCCCCGAGCGCGTGTCGACGATCATCAGCGAGGAACTCACCGGCCTGAAGCAGGAGTTCGGCAGCACCAAGCTGGCCGTGCGCCGCAGCACCATCGAGCACAACGCGCAGGACCTGGCCACCGAGGACCTGATCACGCCCACCGACATGGTGGTGACGCTCTCGCACCTGGGCTACATCAAGAGTCAGCCCCTGTCCGAATACCGGGCGCAAAAGCGCGGCGGCCGCGGCAAGCAGGCCACCCAGACGAAGGAAGACGACTGGGTCGACCAGCTCTTCATCGCCAACACGCACGACTACCTGCTCTGCTTCTCCAACCGCGGACGCCTGTACTGGTTGAAGGTGTGGGAAGTGCCGGCGGGCTCGCGCGGTTCGCGCGGCCGGCCCATCGTCAACATGTTCCCGCTGCAGGAAGGCGAGAAGATCAACGTGGTGCTGGCGCTCACGGGCGAGTTCCGCAGCTTCCCGCAGGACCACTTCGTCTTCATGGCCACCTCGATGGGAACGGTCAAGAAGACCGCGCTGGACGAGTTCAACAACCCGCGCAAGGCCGGCATCATCGCGGTGGACCTGGACCCCGGCGACTTCCTCATCGGCGCGGCGCTCACGGACGGCAAGCACGACGTGATGCTGTTCTCCGACGGCGGCAAGGCCGTGCGCTTCGACGAGAACGACGTGCGCCCCACGGGCCGCAACTCGCGCGGCGTGCGCGGCATGACCCTGGAAGAAGGCCAAGCCGTGATCGCCATGCTGGTGGCGGAAGACGAGCAGCAGAGCGTGCTGACCGCCACGGAGAACGGGTATGGCAAGCGCACCCCGATCACCGAGTACACGCGCCATGGCCGCGGCACGAAGGGGATGATCGCCATCCAGCAGAGCGAGCGCAACGGCAAGGTCGTGGCGGCCACGCTGGTACATGCGGACGACGAGATCATGCTGATCACCGACCGCGGCGTGCTGGTGCGCACGCGCGTCAGCGAGATCCGCGAGCTGGGTCGTGCCACGCAGGGCGTGACGCTGATCGGGCTGGACAACGGCAGCAAGTTGAGCGGATTGCAGCGCATCGTGGAGAATGACGCCGGTGCGGCCGAGGGTGAAGACACCAACGGCACCGAGACACCTGCCTCCTGATGTCGGGTTCTGAAGGCGGGCGGGCGCAGGTCGCCGGCCCGGGCACGCGCCCCATCGTGTTCGTCAACCGGTTCTTCTGGCCAGACCAGAGTGCGACCAGCCAGATCCTGTCGGATCTCGCGTTCGACCTTGCTGCGTCGGGGATGCCGGTCCGCGTGGTGACCAGTCGGCACCGGCACGACGGCGGGGATGGCGGGTTGCCGGTTTCTGAAACGGCACAAGGTGTGGTGATCGACCGCATCTGGTCGACGCGCTCGAAGCTGCCGGGCCTGGTCGGTCGCGCGCTGGACTACATCACGTTCTATCTTTCGGCTGCCTGGGCGCTCTGGCGGAGGGTGGACCGCAAGACCATCGTCGTCTGCAAGACCGACCCGCCCCTGCTCTCTCTCGTAGCCGCGCCGGTGGTGAAACTGCGCGGAGCCACGCTCGTGAACTGGCTGCAGGACCTCTTTCCCGAGGTCGCGGGGGCCTTGGGGGTGAAGGGCGTCCGAGGCGGCCCCTTCCGGCTGTTGCAGCGCGCCCGTAACGCGAGCCTGCGCACGGCGGCCACGAACGTCATCCTGGGCAGCCGCATGGAAGAACTGCTGGCCGGCCAGGGCAATTCGCCGGCCAGCCTGCGGATCATTCCCAATTGGGCCGACGGCGATGCCATCCGCCCGCTCGATGCTTCGCTCAACCCTCTCCGTGCCGAGTGGGGACTCGCGGACAAGTTCGTCGTCGGGTACTCCGGCAACCTCGGCCGTGCCCACGAATTCACCACGATCCTGGACGCAGCCAAGGTCCTCGCGAGCCGCACCGATATCGCCTTCCTGTTCATCGGCGGCGGTGCGCAGCGGCGCAGCGTGGAAGAGGCGGTGGCGCAGTCCGGCTTGTCGAACATCCATTTCCGTCCTTACCAGCCGCGGGAGAACCTGCGTGAAAGCCTCGGCGTTGCCGACGCGCACCTGGTCTCGTTGAATCCGGCGCTGGAGGGCCTGATCGTCCCCAGCAAGTTCTACGGGATTGCGGCGGCCGGTCGCGCCACGCTGTTCATCGGCGACCAGGACGGGGAGATCCCCCGCGTGCTGCGCGAGGGCGACTGCGGCCTGTCCATCGACATCGGCGACGCGGAGGGCCTGGCTGGCGCGGTGCGTGCGCTTGCCGACGACCGCGAACGCTGCCGGGAACTGGGGCAGAACGCCCGCCAGCTGTTCGACGCGCGCTTCGAGCGCAAGCAGGCCGTGCGCGCCTGGCGCGAGGTGCTCCAGGATGCGCGCTCCCGGGTTTCCTGACATGGGCCGCGCAGCGCCGAGCCGGTATCATCCCGAGCTACCAGTGCGCACGCCGCGCGCACGGGCCCTGTTCACCCTTCCATGACCCGATCCCTCTCCGACCTTCGCACCAGCATCGACGCGGTCGACCGCGACCTGCTCGCGCTGCTCAATCGTCGCGCGGCGCTGGCCAACGAAGTCGGCGAGATCAAGCGCACCGAAGGCTCGCCGGTGTTCCGCCCGGAACGCGAAGCGCAGGTCATCCACAACCTGCAGGCCACCAATGGCGGGCCGCTCAAGGCCAGCAACATCGCGCACATCTGGCGCGAGG
Source organism: Ramlibacter sp. (assembly GCA_036263715.1). Classification (GTDB taxonomy): domain Bacteria; phylum Pseudomonadota; class Gammaproteobacteria; order Burkholderiales; family Burkholderiaceae_C; genus Ramlibacter. The sequence continues at coordinate 6,080 of DATAGN010000636.1, read as the reverse complement.
TGATGTCGGCCTGCCGCGCGCTGGAGGCGCCGCAACGCGTGGCCTACCTGGGCCCCGTCGGCACCTTCAGCGAGGAAGCCGCAGTCGGCTTCTTCGGCTCCAGCATCGAGCACGTGCCCTGCGTCAGTATCGACGAGGTGTTCCGCTCCACGGCCGCCGGCACCGCCGAATACGGGGTGGTCCCGGTCGAGAACTCCACCGAGGGTGTGGTCGCCCGCTCGCTGGACCTGTTCCTGCAGACGCCGCTGCACATCGTCGGTGAAACCAGCCTGCTGGTCCGCCATAACGTGCTGCGCAAGGTGAATTCGCTCAAGGGCGTCGAGGCCGTGCTGGCGCACCCGCAGGCGCTGGCGCAGTGCCAGGGCTGGTTGAACAACCACCTGCCCGACGTGGAGCGCCGCGCCGTCTCCAGCAACGCCGAAGGCGCGCGCCTGGCCGCCGAGAACGAGAAGTGGGTCGGCATCGCCAGCGAGCGTGCTGCCAGTGCCTTCGGCCTGCACATTGCCGCGCACGCGATCCAGGACGACGCGTACAACCGCACCCGCTTCGCTGTCGTCTGCCTGCCGCAGACCCTGGCCGCGCCCGAAGCCTCGGGCAAGGACTGCGTGAGCCTGATCGTCTCCGTTCCCAACAAGCCCGGCGCCGTCCACGACATCCTGGTGCCGCTCAAGCAGCACGGCGTGTCCATGACGCGCTTCGAGTCGCGCCCGGCGCGCTCGGGCCAGTGGGAATACTTCTTCTACATCGACCTGCAGGGCCATCCCTCGCAGCCGCACGTGGCGGCGGCGCTGAAGGACCTGCAGGCCTTGTGCGCGTTCTACAAGGTGCTCGGCACCTACCCGTTAGGCGAATAAGCAATGCCGGCCATGTTCGAGCAATTGGGTCTGATCGGCTGCGGCCTCATGGGCGGCTCCTTCGCGCTCGCCATGAAGCGCGCCGGCCTCGTCAAGCGCGTGGTGGGCTACAGCAAGTCGCCGACCACCACCGAGCGCGCGCGCCAGATGGGCGTGATCGACGTCGAGGCGCCGTCGGCGCTGCTGGCCGTGTCGGGCGCTGATGTCGTGCTGCTGGCCGTGCCGGTGGCGGCCACGGAGGCCACCTTCCGCGCCATCCGCCACCTGGTCACCGGGCAGATGCTGGTGATGGACGTCGGCTCCACCAAGCGCGACGTCGTCGACGCCGCACGCAAGGTGTTGCGCGACCACGTCGGCTCCTTCGTGCCCGCGCACCCCATCGCCGGCAAGGAAGTGTCTGGTGTCGAGCATGCGGACCCGGACCTGTACCACGGCAAGCAGGTGATCCTGACGCCGATCGACAAGACGCACCCGCTGCAGCTGCAGCGCGCCCACCAGCTGTGGGAAGGGCTCGGCTGCCACGTGCAGCAGATGACGCCGGAGTCGCACGATGCGGCGTTCGCGGCCGTGAGCCACCTGCCGCACCTGCTGTCGTTCGCGTTGATGCATGGCATCGTGAACCAGCCCGTGGGCAAGGACTTCCTGACGCTCGCCGGCCCGGGCTTTCGGGACTTCACGCGCATCGCCGCGAGCGACCCGAAGATGTGGCGCGACGTGCTGCTGGCCAATCGCCACGAGCTGATCGAACAGGCCAAGATCTTCCAGCGCAGCCTGTTGAACATGCTGCAGATGGCCGAGGAAGGCAATGGCGAGAAGCTCGAGGAGATGATCACCTTGGCCAGCCAGGCCCGCGGCCAGTGGAAGATGGGCCACAAGAAGTAGGCCGGCCGTGTTCACCACCGCCTTCCTGGACCTCCCCCCGCTCGAGGAGGCGGGCGGCACCGTCACCCTGCCGGGCTCCAAGAGCATTTCGAACCGCGTGCTGCTGCTCGCGGCGCTGAGCGGCGGGACGACGGTCGTCCATGATTTGCTGGAGTCGGATGACACCAAGGTGATGCTGGAGGCGTTGCGGGTGTTGGGGTGTTCGGTGGTGCACAAGGGAAAGTCCGTGGAGATCGTCGGGGTTCGCGCGGCTCACCACCGACCTACGCACCCGGACACCGGTAGGGCGGCGGTGAGCGCGCAGCCGAACCCCGCCGGCGCGCAGCAACTCTTCCTCGGCAACGCCGGCACCGCCATGCGCCCGCTCACCGCCGGCCTCGCCCTCATGGGCGGCGACTTCGAACTTTCCGGCGTCCCGCGCATGCACGAGCGCCCGATCGGCGACTTGGTCGACGCACTACGGGCGCTAGGCTGCCGCATCGACTACCTCGGCAACAAGGGCTACCCGCCCCTGCGCATCCACCCTGCCCCGGCGCTGAAGCTCGACGCACCCATCCCCGTGCGCGGCGACGTTTCGAGCCAGTTCCTCACCGCGCTGCTGATGGCGCTGCCGCTGGTCGCCACGCGCGACATCGTGATCGAGGTCATCGGCGAGCTCATCTCCAAGCCCTACATCGAGATCACGCTCAACCTGCTGCAGCGCTTCGGCATCCAGGTCCGGCGAGACGGCTGGCAGCGCTTCACCATCCCGGCCGGCAGCCGCTACCAGTCGCCCGGCGAGATCCACGTGGAAGCCGACGCTTCGTCGGCCAGCTACTTCGTCGCGCTTGGCGCCATCGCCGGCGTGGACGAGCCGGTGCGCATCCAGGGCGTGGGCGAAAGCTCGATCCAGGGCGACATCCGCTTCATCGACGCGGCGCGCCAGATGGGAGCCGAAGTCACGAGCGGACCCAACTGGCTCGAAGTCAAGCGCGGCGCCTGGCCACTGAAGGCGCTGGACCTCGACTGCAACCACATCCCCGACGCCGCGATGACGCTCGCGGTGATGGCGCTCTTCGCCGACGGTCCCACGACGCTGCGCAACATCGCCAGCTGGCGCGTCAAGGAGACCGACCGCATCGCCGCCATGGCCACCGAGCTGCGCAAGCTGGGTGCCGAGGTCGAGGAGGGACAGGACCACTTGAAGGTCGCCCCGCCCAGGGACTGGCAGGCCGCCGCCATCCACACCTACGACGACCACCGCGTCGCCATGTGCTTCGCGCTCGCTGCGTTCAATCGCGCAGGGGCCCACGTGCGCATCGAGGACCCCAAGTGCGTCGGCAAGACCTTCCCGGACTTCTTCGAGACGCTGTTCTCGGTCGCCCGCACGGGCCGCCCGCACATTCCGGTGATCTGCGTCGATGGCCCCACCGCCTCCGGGAAGGGCACGCTGGCCTCCGAAGTCGCACGCCGCCTGGGCTACCACTACCTCGACTCCGGGGCGCTGTACCGCATCACCGGCTACGCAGCGACAGAGGCCGGGCTCTCGCTGGACAGCGCCCATGAGCACACGATCGCCAGGATGGCCGAAGGCCTGGCGATCGTCTTCACCGAAGGCCGCGTGCTGGTCGAAGGCCACGACGTCACGGACGCGATCCGCACTGAAGAATCAGGCATGAACGCGTCCAAGGTGTCCGCCCTGCCCGCGGTGCGCACGGCCCTGGTCGCCCTGCAGCAGAGCTTCCGCAAGCTCCCCGGCCTGGTCGCCGACGGCCGCGACATGGGCACCGTGATCTTCCCGGACGCACCGCTGAAGGTGTATCTCACGGCCAGCGCCGCCCAGAGGGCCGAGCGCCGGCATAAGCAATTGATTTCAAAAGGGATTTCGGCTACACTCGCCGCTCTTCGCGCGGACCTCGAGGCCCGCGACCACCGCGATTCCAGTCGCGCCGTCGCTCCCCTGAAGCCCGCAGAAGATGCCCTCCTCCTCGATAACTCGGGCCAGACGGTTGAACAATCGGTGGCACAGGTCCTCGAGTGGTGGGCGCAGAAGCAGCCTTTCAAGGCTGTTTCGTAGGTTGGGTTCCGCGCCAGCGGACCCCAACACAAAGCAGAAGGCCCCCGACACTCCCTCCGCGCAGCAGCGCACCGGTGGCGGGGATCATCCACTCAACCCGCGGGTCAACCGCAAACCTTAATGTCTGAATCCTTTGCCGCCCTGTTCGAGGAATCGCTGCAACGCGCCGAAATGCGCGCCGGCGAAGTCATCACCGCCGAAGTCGTCCGCGTGGAACACAACCACGTCGTCGTCAACGCCGGCCTGAAGTCGGAAGCCTACATTCCGATCGAAGAATTCAAGAACGACACGGGCGGAGTCGAAGTGCAAGCGGGCGATTTCGTGTCCGTTGCCATCGACGCCATCGAAAACGGCTACGGCGACACCATCCTGTCGCGCGACAAGGCCAAGCGCCTCGCCTCCTGGATGTCGCTGGAGAAGGCGCTCGAATCCGGTGAGTTCGTCACCGGCACCACCACCGGCAAGGTCAAGGGCGGCCTCACCGTCCTGGTGAACGGCATCCGTGCCTTCCTCCCGGGCTCGCTGATCGACACCCGTCCCATCAAGGACCTGAGCCCTTACGAGAACAAGACCCTGGAATTCAAGGTCATCAAGCTGGATCGCAAGCGCAACAACGTGGTGCTGAGCCGCCGCGCCGTGGTCGAAGCGTCCATGGGCGAAGAGCGCGCCAAGCTGATGGAAACGCTGAAGGAAGGCTCCATCGTCCGCGGCGTCGTCAAGAACATCACCGAGTACGGTGCGTTCGTGGACCTGGGTGGCATCGACGGCCTGCTGCACATCACCGACATGGCCTGGCGCCGCGTGCGTCACCCGTCCGAAGTGGTGACCGCCGGCCAGGAGATCACCGCCAAGATCCTGAAGTTCGACACCGAGAAGAACCGCGTGTCGCTGGGTCTGAAGCAGATGGGCGACGACCCGTGGATGGGCGTTTCGCGCCGCTATCCGAACGGCACCCGCATGTTCGGCAAGATCACGAACATCGCCGACTACGGCGCGTTCGTCGAACTCGAGCCCGGCATCGAAGGCCTGGTGCACGTGTCCGAAATGGACTGGACCAACAAGAACGTCGCGCCCTCCAAAGTCGTGTCCCTGGGTGACGAAGTCGAAGTCATGGTCCTGGAGATCGACGAAGACAAGCGTCGCATCTCCCTGGGCATGAAGCAGTGCAAGGCCAACCCCTGGCAGGAATTCGCGCAGAACACCAAGCGCGGCGACCGCGTCAAGGGCCCGATCAAGTCCATCACCGACTTCGGCATCTTCGTGGGCCTGGCCGCCGGCATCGACGGCCTGGTGCACCTGTCCGACCTGTCCTGGAGCGAAGCCGGCGAGCAGGCCGTTCGCAACTTCAAGAAGGGCCAGGAAGTCGAAGCGATCGTGCTGGGCGTGGACGTCGAGCGCGAGCGCATCTCCCTGGGCATCAAGCAGCTGGACGGCGACCCGTTCTCCACCTTCACCTCGGTGCACGACAAGGGCTCCTCGGTGACGGGCAAGGTCAAGACGGTGGACCCGAAGGGCGCCGAAATCGACCTGGGCCAGGACATCATCGGCTACCTGCGTGCCTCCGAGATCAGCCGCGACCGCGTGGAAGACGCGCGCAACGTGCTCAAGGAAGGCGACGAAGTCACGGCCGTGGTCGTGAACATCGACCGCAAGACGCGCAACATCCAGCTGTCCATCCGCCAGAAGGACATGATGGACGAGCAGGGCGCGATGGCCCAGCTCTCGCAGCAATCCAGCCGCGAGAACGCCGGTACCACCAGCCTGGGCGCGCTGCTGCGTGCGAAGCTGAGCGACACCGACAAAGGCTGATGACCCGTTCGGATCTCGTAGAAGAACTCGCGGCGCGCTTCAGCCAGCTGACGCACCGCGACGCGGAGTACGCCGTCAAGACGATCCTCGACGCGATGGGCGAGGCGCTGGTGCGCGGCCACCGCATCGAGATCCGGGGCTTCGGCAGCTTCTCCATCAACCGCCGCCCTCCCCGCATGGGCCGCAATCCCCGTTCCGGGGAAAGCGTGCACATCCCGGAAAAGCGCGTTCCGCACTTCAAACCGGGCAAGGCGCTGAGGGAAGCGGTGGACGAGCGGACGGCGGAGCTGGAGTCGAAGTAGCTGTCATCCCCGCGCAGGCGGGGATCCAGGGCTCCCTCCCTGAAAGCCCTGGATTCCCGCCTCCGCGGGAATGACGAAGCGGGGACCCTAGAATCGGCAGGGACGAGGAGCCCGATTTGAAATATCTTGCATGGCTGCTCAAGGCAGCCATTTTTTTTACCCTGTTCGCTTTCGCGC
>DATAGN010000635.1:0-16530 GCA_036263715.1 Ramlibacter sp. | reverse complement strand
CCCGATCACGCGCCAGGTCGGTGCGCTGTTCCTGCTCGGTTTTGCGCTCGCCGCCCCAGTGGTCCTGGGGCTGCTGCTGGTCGACTTCGCGCTGGGCATCGTGTCACGCAACCTGCCGCAGATGAACATGCTGGTGCTGGGCATCCCGGTGAAGATCCTCGTCGGCCTGCTGGCGCTCACGGTGTGGGCGGCCGGCTTCGGTGCACCGGCTGCACGCCTGTACGCCGGCATCTACCAGGCGTGGACCGCCTGGTTCCAGGCCGGGGGTACCCGCTGATGGCCGACCAGGACATCGACCGCAGCGAGCCGGCCACGCCGCACAAGCTGGAGCAAGCGCGCGAGCGCGGCCAGACCGGTCGCAGCACGGACGCGGTGGCCTGCGCGGTCTTCATGGCGGCGATGCTGGCGCTGTCCTGGCACGGCGTACGCGTCGCAAAGGAGTTGTTCGACGTCGGCGGCGCCGTCCTCGCAGGCGCCGGGCAGGCGCAAGCACGGGTACTGTGGGCCGTGGCGGCGCAGGTCCTGCACCACGCCGCTGCCATCCTGCTGCCGCTGCTGCTGGTGCTGCCGGCCGCTGCGATCCTCGCCTCGATCGCGCAGACCGGTGCCGTGTTCTCGCTGGAGCCGCTGCAGATGGACTTCGAGCGCATTAGCCCGGCGGCTGGCATCAAGCGCCTGTTCTCGCTGCGCACCCTGTTCGACGGCGCGCGGGCGTGCGTGAAGCTGGTCGTGCTCACGGCAGCGGCGGCCCTCGCGCTCGCGAACCTGCTGCCGCAGTTTCCGGCGCTGTCGGCGCTGCCACCCCATGCCTTCCTGCACACGATGGTGCAGGACATCGCCAGCTTGGGCTGGACCATGGCCGCGGCACTGGTGGCGGTGGCGCTCGCGGACCTGCTGTACACGCAACGCGAGTTCGCCCGCAAGATGCGCATGAGCCGACGCGAGTTGAAGGACGAGTTCCGCAACCGCGAGGGCGACCCCCGCATCCGCGCGCGCCTGCGGCAGCTGCGCCAGGAGATGCTCAAGCGGAGCATGGCGCTGAAGAACACGCGCACGGCCGACGTCGTCCTCACCAATCCGACGCATTACGCGGTGGCATTGCGCTACGTGCACGGCGAGATGGAAGCGCCCCGCCTGGTGGCCAAGGGTGCAGGGCACCTCGCAGCCGCCATGCGCGAGATCGCCGCGCGCCACCAGGTGATCGTCGTGCAGAACCCGCCGCTGGCGCGCAGGTTGTTCCGCGAGGCGCCGCTGGACGGCTACCTGCCGGCGAGCTTCCATGCGGAGGTGGCGCGCATCATCGTGTGGGTGCTGGCGGTGCGCCAGCAGCGCGCGCGCCTGCAGGCAGGAGCGCGCGCATGAACGCGCTGAAGGCGGTCTTCGCGCGCAACACCGACATCGCGATGGTGCTCGCGGTGCTGGGCGTGCTGATGGTGCTTTTCGTGCCCATCCCCAAGCCGCTGCTGGACTTCCTGATCCTCGCGAACTTCAGCTTCGCGTTCCTGATCCTGCTGCTGACGTTCTATACGACGCGCCCGGTGGACTTCTCCACCTTCCCCTCGCTGCTGCTGATCGCGACGCTGTTCCGCCTCTCGCTGAACGTCGCCGCCACCCGGCTGATCCTGGCGGAGGGCGACGCGGGACGGGTGATCGGCGCGATCGGCGCGCATGTGGTCGCTGGCAACTACGTCGTGGGCCTCATCGTTTTCCTCATCTTGATCGTCGTCCAGTACGTGGTGGTGACCAACGGAGCGCAGCGCGTTTCCGAGGTGGCGGCCCGCTTCACGCTCGACAGCATGCCGGGCCAGCAAATGAGCATCGATGCCGACCTGAACATGGGCTTCATCGACCAGGCGGAGGCGCAGCGCCGGCGCAAGAACATCGAGAAGGAGGCAGCCTTCTACGGGGCCATGGACGGTGCCAGCAAGTTCGTGAAGGGCGATGCCATCGCAGGCATCCTCATCTTGCTGATCAACATCATCGGGGGCCTGGTGATCGGGGTCATGCAGCACAAGCTGCCGTGGGCACAGGCGGTGCAGACTTATACGCTGCTCACCATCGTGCTGTCGATGCTTCGGCAGGCAATCGGCATGCCGGAGACGCCGCCGAATCCGGTGCTGATCGGGCTCGCCTTGTTCTTCACGCTGTTCACGATGTCGCCCGTGCTGCAGTCGCTGAACGAGCATGCGTTCCAGCCGTTCATGAATGGCGCGCTCGGCATGGAAGCCGCCTACGGCAAAGGCATGGCGCCGCTGCGGGATTTCATGGTGCGGCAAACGCGCGAGCAGGACCTCGCGCTGATGATCGAGTTGTCGAAAGCGAGCTTGCCCCGGTCGATCGAAGAGGTCGGGAACGTCCAGCTGATTCCCGCCTTCATGCTCTCGGAGCTGCGTGCCGCGTTTCAGATCGGGTTTGTCATTTTCCTGCCGTTCCTGCTGATCGATCTCGTGGTGTCCTCGGTCTTGATGGCCTTGGGCATGATGATGCTGCCCCCGGCCACCGTGGCGCTCCCCCTCAAGGTCCTGATGTTCATCCTCGTGGATGGCTGGGGCCTGGTGCTGAAGGCCCTGGTGGGCTCCTTCCATTGAGCCGGCGATGCAAGCGGCCGCAACTGCCGGGAGCGACGAAGCAGACCTGTGGGCCAGGCTGCGCTCGCAGGGCGACGCCGACGCGCGCGAGCGGATCCTGGCGCTGCACCTGCCGTACGCGAAGGTCGTCGCCGCCACCTACTACGGCCGGCGCTTCCACGACGAGATCGAGTTCGGCGACTACCACCAGTTCGCCTCGCTGGGCATGCTGGAGGCGGTGGACCGGTTCGACCCGGCGCGAGGTGTCCAGTTCCGCACCTTCGCCGCCCGGCGCATGCACGGGGCCATCCTCAACGGACTGGAGCGGCTGACGGAAAAGCAGCAGCAGATCGCCGCCCGCGCCCGCATCCGCGCCGAGCGTGTGCAGGAGATCAAGGCTGCAGCGGGCGGAACGCCGCCGGCTTCCGTGGACGAGCTGATGCGCTACGTCTCCGAGGTGGGCATCGGCCTGGCGCTGTGCTGGATGCTCGAAGGCACGGCGATGATCGACCTGCCGCAAGGCTCCACGAGCGCGCCCTTCTACCAGAGCGTCGCCGTGCGGCAGCTGCGCGAACGCCTGCTGCTCGCCGTGGATGCCTTGCCGCCGCAGGAACGCACCGTGGTGCGCAGCCATTACCTGCAAGACATGCAGTTCGACCAGATCGCGGCCATGCTGCAGCTGACCAAGGGCCGCATCTCCCAGATCCACAAGCAGGCGCTGCAACGCCTGCGCAACCAGGTGCGCGATCATGCAGAGTGGAACCTCACCCTTTGACGCAATGAACCGCGGCCGACTCGCCATCCTGCAAGGCTTCCTGTCCGAGGACCGGGACAACGCCGCCTTGCTGGCGGACACGTGCGACGAGGCCATCGCCGCCGGCGAGCACGCCGCGGCGGATCGCCTGCTGGCGCATTCGCTGGTGCTCGCACTGGATGATGTGGCATGGACAGCGCGCCGCGTGCGGCTGGCGTTGGCCCGCCATGCGTGGGACGAGGCGCTCGCACGGCTGCAGCAGCTGCGCCAGCGCTCCGGCGAGCATCCGGCGCTGGCCCACGACGTGGCGTATGTGCACTTCCGCCGGGGCGCTTTCGCCGAGTGCCAGCAGGCGATCGAACCCTGGTTGGTGCCCGATGCGCTCGCCCTGCAGGATGAGGCAGTGCGCACGGCCCTGCAGGTGCTCTGGCTGCGCGCCGCGCATCACCAGGGCGCGCTGGTGCCGGCGCGCGACCGCGCTTCCTCCTGGTCGGAGCACGCATGCCTGTCCCCCGCTGCCGCAGGCGTCGCGGCGCTCGTGGCACTCGATCTCGCCGATTTCGCCGCGGCGAAGATCCTGGCCGACACGGCCTTGCGTGCCGGAGCCCTGACCACCGAGGCGCTGGTGGCGCGCGCCTGCGCAGCGCTGGCGGAGGGCGAGACGGCTGCCGCCCAGGCGTGGCTCGGACAAGCCTTGCAACTGCACCCCGATGACGGCCGCACCTGGTCCGCCTTGGGCATGGCCAGCCTGCAGGCGCGCGACCCCGCTGCTGCGCGCACTCAGTTCGCCCGCGCGACCCACGTCATGCCCACGCACATCGGCACGTGGCATGGCCTCGGCTGGTCGTGCCTGCTCCTGCAGGACCGCGTCGGCGCCCTGGCAGCCTTCGAGCAGGCGCTGGCGCTGGATCGCACCTTTTCCGAGAGCCAGGCGGCCGTGGGCCTGGTGCTGATGATGTCCGGCCGCGCCGACGAGGCCGAGCACCACCTCGCCCGCGCGGAGCGGCTGGGCGGCGGCAACGTGACCGGGCGCTATGCGAGGGCCTTGCAGTCCGGACAACTGAAGGACGCGGATGCGGTGCGCGAGCTCGCCGAGCGCTTGCTGCAGCGGCGCCTGGACCTATGATGGCCGGACCCCATCACGAGGAGGCTTCGTGGACTTCAAGCAAGCGGTCAGCACCTGCCTGGAAAAGTACGTGGATTTCACCGGCCGCGGCGGCCGCTCCGAGTACTGGTGGTTCGCACTGTTCTCCATCGCGCTCTCCATCGTCGCGATGTGGCTGCTGGGATCGTGGATCGCACAGCTCGTGAACCTCGCCTTGCTGCTGCCTTCCCTCGCGGTCGGCACGCGCCGCCTGCACGACATGGGCAAGAGCGGCTGGTTCCAGTTGATCTGGCTGGTGCCGTTCTTCGGGTGGATCCTGCTGGTCTACTGGCTGGTGCAGCCGACGGTGGGGCCGAACGAATATGGCAGCGGGCCGGCGCAGCCCAATGTGCCGTCGTTGCCGCCTGGAGCGATGTGAAGGCTCAATACTCCACTTGCACGGCGCGCGAGACGGTGCCCGTGCAAGCAGAGCCACCGGGACCCGTGCAGGTGCCAGCCTGGGCTGCAGGGACGGTCACCGTGACCGTGTAGTTCTGGGGCACGCCCGTGCCCGTGCCGCCGGCGGCACTGGTGGTCAGGTTGTAGTTCAGGCCTTGCACCCTGTCGTTGACGCCGACCACCGGCGTGTCGAATCCCAGGGAAAAGGTCGTGCTGTTGGTGCACCGCAGCTGGAACGGGCTGTTGGCGCTGGGCGCGGTTGCCTGGAAGGACGTGTACGTGAGGTTCACGCTCGCGGGCGCCGAGGTCACGCTGCAAGTCGGGACGACGGTGGTCGACAAGGTCACCGACACGGTGCCGCGCTGCGTTCCGTTGCCGTCGAAGATGGTGACCTGCACGGTGTCGGTGTAGGTTCCCGGAATGGCGGTGCTGGAGCCGCCCGTGATGCGGAAGCAGTAGCTCGTGCCGCCGCTCAGGGGATTCGGATTCGTCGTAACGTCGTTCGCGCCAGTTGCGGAGTTGTTCAGGGTGAACCCGGCGGCGGCGGTGTTGCCCCAAGCGGTCGTACAAGTTGGGTAGTTGCGGTACAGCGCATAGTTCAAGTAGAACGCGCCATTGCGCAAGCGACGCGTCGTGGTGAAGTTCAGGCCGTTGTCGGCGCGCACGGAGTACGTCGTCGTGAAGCGGTTCTGTCCGCCGCGCGTGCGCGTGCAATTCACCGAGAAGATGCCGGAAGAGTCGTTGAACGCGGCCAGGAACGGGTTGTAGTTGGTGGCGCTCGCCAGCGCGTTCATGGTGAGCGTGCAGGACTGTTGCGCAAGCGCGGCTTCTCCCCAGAGGGAGAGCAACAGCGCCAGCAAGGTGCGTACGAAACAGGATTGCATGATCATCTCTTCACGCCTGCGCAGACGACCGGGCCGACCCGGGCCACTTCGTCGATGCTGCCCGGTGGCAAGTCGACCTGGAACAGGCAGCTGCCGCCGCGCCAGCTGAGTTTGACTTGGTTGCGGTCCTGCAGGCCAGTGATGAACGCCTCGCCGCGCCTCGCCACGAAAAATTCCTGCTTGTCGCCAACTAGTTCCAGCTCCGCCCCCGCCGGTGCCGGCTCCCCGTCTTCGAACACGATCCGCACCAGCGCGCCGCGGCCCGTGCGCACCGGGAACACCACCTTCACGGCGCTGCGCGTGGCGGGCACCGTGCGCTGTTCGATCGAGTCGAGTTCGGCACTGATCGGAAGTTCCGTGGGGTCCAGGCGGATGTCGTTGGCCTGGTAGGGCAGCAGCCGTGGCACGAGCGCACGACCTTTCGCGTCCGTGCGTGCCACGACGTTGCCGTAGACGCTGATCCCGACATCCGGGTAACCCGGTACCTCCACGATGGCGAAACTGTCGCTCACGCGGCGGCTGGCGAAGACCTGGCCGTCAGCCGCCACGAAGCCACCTTGCAGCCCCATGCGGATCGTCTGGTTCGTGCGTGACTGCGCGACGTCCAGGGTGGTCAGCGTGCGCGTGGTCTGCAGGTAGATGCCGCCTTCGGCGTAAGGCTCGCCGTCGCGTGTGCCACCCAGCGCCCGCCAGGACCACCCCACGTCAGTGGTCAAGCTCTTGGCGAAGCTCACGAAGCCCTCCGTCGACCCGGGCCGGTGCCGCAGCGCGCTGGAGCTGTTGATGTCGTTGGCCAGGGGCACGAACAGGCTGAGGCCGAAGGAGGTTCCGCCGCCCGACACGGACGGGTCCTTCACGCGCACGACGCTGGCCGTGAGCACCGAGTTGTGCGGCAGGGTGACCGAGTAATTCGCGTTGTAAGTGGTGATCCGGCCGCGGTCGGGGCTGTCCACCAATGCGTAGGCGAGGCCCACTGCGCCCCAGGACGCCTGGTAGTTGTAGCTGGCTTGCAGCTGGCGCCGGTACGAGGGACTGGCGTCGTCCTGGCCGACCTGGCGGTACGCCGGATTGGCGCCCTGCACGTTGACGGCGAAGCCGTGGTGCGAACTGGTGTGCGTCACTGCACCCTGCCAGAGATAGCCGGTCCCGGCAGCGGGGTTCTGGCTGCCCGCGACAGCCGCCTGCGCGAGCAGCTGGAAGGGCAGGCCGACCACGACGCCGACGCCCACCCCACGGGTATGCCGGCTTGCCTCGATCTTCCCTTCCAGCGTCAGGCTCTTGGAGAAGCCCCGCCGCAGCAGCGCGGAAGCAAACCTGTCGTCGTAGTCGGCGTTCTCCGTGCCGAGGTTGTTGCGCACGGCACCCACTTCGACGCTCCAGTCGTTCAGTCCCTGCTCCAGCAGGCTGGAGTGCGAGAAGAAGTTCTGCACGATGACGGTCTCGCGACCGAGCACGTCGCGCACCACGAGTCGCGCTTCACCGCCGCCGGCGAGGACGGGGAAGTTGTCGATCGCGAAAGGGCCTGCGGGCACGCGCGAGGTCTGCCGCAGGGCGTCGTTGATGTACAGGTCCACGGTACTCGGCGCCGACGAGATGCCCGAGAGGATCGGCAGGGGCTGCGTGATGAAGCCGGGCGTGAGCCCGTAGTTGGTGCCGATCTGCACGCCGCCGAAGAAGATCGCGCGGCCCCAGCTCGACGAGCGCGTCGTGCTGTCGCCCACGCGCAGCGACAAGTTGCGTTGGGGGAAGTCGTAGCTGTAGTTCGTCTCCAGCCGGCGGAACAGGCGCGGGTTGTTCACCGGGTCCGAGTCGGTGATGTTGCGCGCGAGGAAGGTGCTGGTCACGACCCCCCATCGGTTGGATACCCCCAGCTCGAACAGGCCGCCCAGGTCATTGGACGTGGAGGCGCCACGGGCGGAGGAGCGCGTCAGGCTGAAGTCGTAGTTCAGGAAGGCGGCGGGGATGGCTGGCGTGAGGGCCGGCCGTTCCGCGCGCTCCTGCACCAGCCGCGTCGCCGCGAACGCATCCGGCTGGAACCGCAGGGCCACCGCTTGTTCCGCCGGATTGAACTGCGCCTGGTAGCCGGCGATGGCAGCCAGGGGGAACCACTCCTCGCCGCGATGCATCAGCGTGGGCAGTCCGGGCCGCCGCTGCAGGCGCCATTCCTCCAGGGCGGTGATCGGCGCGAACAGGGCGCCGTTGCGATCGAGCAGCACCCAGTTGCCCACGGACGCACCATTGAGCGTCACGTCGTACGGGCGGAGTTGCATCACCGTCGGTTCGTCCAGCGACGTGGGGGATACCTGTCCGGGCGCGGGAACTGCGGGAACCTGGTTGGTGCGCCGGCCGTCCTGCCCCAGCGCGACCCGGCTGGCGAGCAGCATGCAGGCGGTCGCGCCGAACAAGGCGGTACGCGACAGGGTTGCGGCTTTCATGCGCATGCCCCTGCGCGCGCTGCTGGCCGCGGCGCGTCACCATGCATCGGGAAACTCAGGGCAGGCTGGCTTCGAAGACCTGCGACTTGCCGTCGTCGAACGTCACGTTCAACTGTGTCGGGCCGGCCGGCGCGGGCTTGTCCATCGGCACGGCGATTCCCTTGCGCGCCCCGGGCAGGATGTACACCCCGCCTTCCATGCGGCCGAGGAGGTTCGCACCCTGGCGCACCTGGACTTCGCGCACCTGTGCGTAGGCCGTGCCGGTGTTCGCGCATGTGACCTGGAACTTGCCGTCAGGCGAGCGCGCCGGCTGGCACGCCACGTTCGATTTCGCGGCGGGCGGCGTGATGAAGACCGGCATCGACAGCGCCAGCGCAATGGGGATCTGGATGACCTGGTCCTTGGGCGCGACGGCCTCCGGCACTTCGCGGACGATCAGGCGGTACGTGAGCTGCTGGCTCAGGTCCGGCGCGGTGATGCGCGCAAGCCGCACGACCTGCCGACCCCGCGGAGGCAACTTCAGGATCGGAGGCGACAGGACCAGGTCCTCGGTGGGGACCTGTTCGTCGGTGCCGTCCGGTTTTTGCCGCCATGTGTTGATGTCTGCCTGCAGGGCGACCTCGGTGTCGCCCTCGTTGACGATCGTGATCGCCACCGCGCGGTCCCGCGGCGTCATGTAGATCCGTACCGGGACCACCGAGAACGTGCCCGCGACCGCTTGCAGCGGGGCGAAGCCCGTCGCAAGCAATGCGCACCCCAGAGCGGCTGTCGCGGTCCTTTGCAGGAGCGGGGAGGCTTGCGGGACGGAGGTCATCTCGCCAGCTTAGCAGTCGATGGCCGAGCTAGAAAGAGACCAGCATCTCGACGGGCCCATCTTCTCCGCGAACGTTGTAGATGCGCAAAGCAGTGATGGTTCCGGCGCCCAGGTGCGGATCGCCGTTGGCGATCAGTGCGCCCGTGGGCAGCCGGTTCAGCGGCATGTAGAAGCGCGAGGCGGATCCGTGCGTCCCGAAAAGAGGCTTGCCGGGATTGGCCTCGATGCCGACGAACTCACCTGTGTTGCACACGACTTGGACGTGCGCCTGCGTGATGCCCGAAGAGGTGGTGCTGACGCAGCGGCCACCTTTGAGAACATTCAGATTGACCTGGACGTTGAACCCGGCACTGGTGCCGAGCGCGAGCGCCGTTCCGGCAACCGCCGCCAGTGCGAATGCCAGTAGCGGCATCAAACTGCGCCGCTGCATGCGAGGACGAGTGCTCAGTAGGTGACGACGATGGTGTGAACACCGCTGGCCACACCTTGACACGCGGTGCCCAAGCCCGCGGCGTTGCTGCCGCCGGCGCTCTGCGCGCTAGTGTTTCCGACGTTGCCCTGTGTGCAGGTGCCCGCCAAGTTTGCAGCAATGGTGCCCTTGATGGCGTACGTTTGGCTTCCACCGCTACCAGTGCCGCCCGTAGCAGCAACGTCACTCGTGTCAACCGTAGAAAGGGTGTAACCGAGGCCGACCAGGGTGCCGGTGGCAGGCGTCAGGGCAAACGTGTACGGGAGGCTACCCGTGCAGCGGACGCTGAACGGCGTGGAGTTGGAGCTTGCACTCGTCTGGAAGGAGACGTAGTTGAGCGTGAGTGCCGGGATCGCCCCGACAAACTCGCACTTGGGATACAGATTCACCGTCACATCGAAGCCACCCGTCGCGGTCAGCGCGTGCGACGCCGGCGCCGTGAACACGGCAGCAAGCCCGAGCAGGGCAGGCAAAAGAAGCTTTTTCATCTCAACGACTCCTTGGAGGGATAACCTTGTTTAGGGGATTTCCTTAACCACGGCTCCCCGGCGAGGCGAACTTTAGGTCAGGTCGTAACTCAATGCAACCGCGCCACCGCGCCGTCCAGCCACCCCAGCGGCGTGCGGCGCGCAATTTGCCACATCTGGTGCGTTTTCGCGTCTTCCCGCACCGGGTCGGGGTGACGAGCGCTCGCGAACCGCAGACCAACGGATTAATGAATACTACTGGTGCGTTGTGCTAGCACAACTGGGCGGCCGGTGCTGAAGTCAGCTACAACAAAGGAAAAGGGCTGCAAAGCAGCCCTTTTGGATTAACCCGTCGCGTCAGCGATCCCGCCGCGCGCTCGCCTTCAGAGTGTCAGCGTGATCTCCTGGGGGTCGCCCCGCTCGACCTCGGTGCGAACGGTCAAGGGCGCGTCCGCCATCCAGCCGCCAAACCAGTCGGACGCGGGCTGCGCCGCCACCGTCAGGGTGTGCGCATCGTCTTCGGCACGCAGCAGCGTGTCGGCCCAGGAAGCGGAAGGCAGCTCGATCCTCATACGCCGCACTGTAACCACCCGTTGCATGCGTTGACACCACGTGCAAGCAGGAACTCGGCAGGAACCGTCGAATTGTTCACGAAGCGGTGCGCTAGCATCGCCCGCCTTGAAATGTTCACGTGCTGTCCCTAGCTCGTGAGCGGCATCCGTACAACACACCATGAGCAAACAGACCCTCTCCTTCCAGGCCGAGGTGGCACAGCTGCTGCACCTCGTCACGCATTCGCTCTACTCGAACAAGGAGATCTTCCTGCGGGAGCTGATCTCCAACGCTTCCGACGCCTGCGACAAGCTGCGCTTCGAGGCACTGCACAACTCCGCGCTGTACGAAGACGCGCCGAACCTCGAAGTGCGCGTCTCCTTCGACAAGGAAGCGCGCACGCTCACGATCGCCGACAACGGCATCGGGCTGTCGCAGCAGGAGGCGATCGACAACCTCGGCACCATTGCCAAGAGCGGCACGCGCGAGTTCATGAACCGCCTCTCGGGCGACCAGAAGGCCGACGCACAGTTGATCGGCCAGTTCGGCGTGGGCTTCTATTCCGGTTTCATCGTCGCCGACCGGATCACCGTTGAATCGCGCCGCGCCGGGCTCGCACCCGAGGAGGGCGTGCGCTGGGTCAGTGGCGGCGCGGGCGATTTCGAGGTGGAGACCATCACGCGTGCGCAGCGCGGCACCAGCGTGACGCTGCACCTGCGCGACGACGCGCTGGACTACCTCTCCACGTGGAAGCTCAAGTCCATCATCGGCAAGTACTCCGACCACATCTCGCTGCCCATCCTGATGCGCAAGGAGGAGTGGAAGGAAGGCGAGGAGGGCAAGCCCGGCGAACACGTGCTCTCGGACGAATGGGAGACCGTCAACCAGGCAACCGCACTCTGGAGCCGCGCGAAGAAGGACATCACGCCGGAGCAGTACCGGGAGTTCTACAAGGCGATCAGCCACGACTTCGAGGACCCGCTGGCGTGGTCGCACAACCGCGTCGAAGGCAGCACCGAATACACGCAGCTGCTGTTCCTGCCCGCGCGTGCGCCCTTCGACCTGTGGAACCGCGACAAGGCTGCGGGCGTGAAGCTGTACGTCAAGCGCGTGTTCATCATGGACGAGGCCGAGGCGCTGCTGCCCTCGTACCTGCGCTTCGTCAAGGGCGTGATCGACTCGGCGGACCTGCCGCTGAACGTCAGCCGCGAGCTGCTGCAGGAAAGCCGCGACGTGAAGGCGATCCGCGAGGGCAACACGCGCCGCGTGCTGTCGATGCTCGAGGACCTGGCGAAGAACGAAAGGGACGAAGCCGCCACCGAAGAGGACAAGGGCAAGTTCGCGAAGTTCTACGCCGAGTTCGGCGCCGTGCTCAAGGAAGGTCTGGGCGAAGACTTCGGCAACCGCGAGCGCATCGCCAAGCTGCTGCGCTTTGCGTCCACCCAGAGTGACACGCCCACCGTCTCGCTGGCCGACTACAAGGCGCGCATGAAGGAAGGGCAGGACGCCATCTACTACATCACCGCGGACACGCAGGCGGCCGCGGCGCACAGCCCGCAGCTGGAGATCTTCCGCAAGAAGGGCATCGAAGTGCTGTTCATGACGGACCGCGTCGACGAGTGGGCGCTGAACTACCTGAACGAGTTCGACGGCACGCCGCTGCAGTCGGTAGCCAAGGGGCAGGTGGACCTGGGCAAGCTGCAGGACGAGGCGGAGAAGAAGGCCGCCGAGGAGGCGGCCGAGGGCTTCAAGCCCGTGCTCGCCAAGCTGAAGGAGGCGCTGAAGGAAAAGGCGGAAGACGTGCGCGTGACCACGCGGCTGGTCGACTCGCCGGCGTGCCTGGTGGTCAGCGAGGGTGGCGTCAGCCTGCAACTCGCGCGCATGCTGAAGCAGGCCGGGCAGAAGGCACCGGAGGTCAAGCCCGTGCTGGAGGTGAATGCCTCCCATCCCCTGGTGCAGAAGCTCGATGGCTCGCCGAACTTCCACGACCTGGCGCACATCCTGTTCGACCAGGCGCTGCTGGCCGAAGGCGGCATGCCGGAGGATCCGGCGGAGTATGTGAAGAGGGTGAACGCTCTGTTGGTGTGAGCGCTTGGGGAGCGTCGGGGTTCGCCTTCGGGCTCACCCCGACCTACAGGTGCACGGGTCTTCGTAGGTCGGGGTGAGCGCGCAGCCGAACCCCGACACCCCCCGCTCATTCGAACCCGCACTCCCTGCGCGTCGCGGCATGCTCCGCCGACGCCAGCACCTCGATCAACTCCCGCGCCAGCTGCGGCTCGCGCGCATCGCTCGCCACGGCGGCCGTGTACACCGTCGTCAGTTCGTGCGGCGGCGGCAGCAGGCCCGTCAGGCGCACTCCCTGCGTGATCAGGATCTCGGTCACCTGCGTGCAACCCACCGCATCCGGCTCCGGCGCCTGCGCCAGGGCCGCCATCGCTGCGGCGCCGTTCGGAAAGGTACGCAGCTTGCTCGGATTGCCCGCAAGGCCCTGGGCCTGCAGCACCTTCATGAAGTGGATGCCCGCGGTCGCCTTGGCCGGATCGGGGAAGTAGATCGCAGGCGCCTTCTCCAGCAGCTGGCGCAGGTCGGCCTCCGAACGGACGGCGACACCAGGCTGACCATCCTTGAGCGCCAGTCCGGTCTTCACGCCGCCGATCGGCCGAACCGTCGCTGCGTCCGCGCGGCCTTCCTTCACCAATCCTTGGATCAAGGCATCGCTCAGGATCAGCAGGTCGCACGGATCGCCCGCGATCAGCTTTTCCTTCATCAGTCCGACCGCGCCGAAGCTGCCACCCAGCCGCAGCCCGTGGCGCGCCTCAAAGGCGTCCTGCACGCGCCCGACCAGCCCCTGCGCGGCGCCGCCGCTCAGGATGTACAGCGTCTTCGTCGTCATCAGTCCGCCTTGATGCCCGCCGACTTGATCAGCCTGGCCCATTTGGCGATGTCGTCCTGCAGGTACTTGTCGAAGGCCTGCGGGTTCATGGTCATCGCGGTGGCGCCCTGGCGGGCCCAGGCCTGCTGCACGTCGGCCTGGCTCGTGATGCGCGTGATCGCTTCGTTCAGGCGCGTCACCACGGCGGGCGGCGTGCCCTTGGGCGCCAGCACGCCCAGCCAGATCGTCGCTTCGTAGTTCGGGATGCCGGCCTCGTGCACCGTGGGTACGTCGGGCAGGACGGCCGAGCGCTGCTTGCCCGTGGTGGCGATCGCCTTGACCTTGCCGGCCTTGACCTGTTCGACCATCGTCGTGACGGCGTCGAACATCAGGTCGACCTGGCCGCCCAGCAGGTCGGTGCGCGCGCCGGAACTGCCCTTGTACGGGATGTGCACGAGGTACACGCCCGACATCGCCTTGAACAGCTCGCCGGCCATGTGGTAAGGCGTGCCCGTGCCCGAGGACGCGTAATTGAGCTTGCCCGGGCGCTCCTTGGCCTGCTTGAGCAGGTCGCGGACGTTGTTCGCGGTCACCGAGGGGTGGGCCACGAAGATCAGGTCAGCATAGTTGATCGGCGCCACCGGCACGAAGTCGCGCACGAGGTTGTAGGGCTTGTTCGCCACCAGCGTCTCGTTGACCGTGTGCGTGTTCGACATCAGCAGCAGCGTGTAGCCGTCCGGCGCCGCCTTGGCGACGGTGTCGGTGCCGATCACCGCCCCGGCGCCGGGGCGGTTTTCCACCACCACGGGCTGGCCCAGGATGTCGGGCAGCCGCTGCGCGAGGAAGCGCGCGTACACGTCGGCGGAGCCGCCGGTGGCGAACGGCACGACGATGCGGATCGGGCGGGTGGGCCACTGCTGCGCGGCGGCGGGCAGGGCTTGCAGCAGGCCGGCCGCGCAGGCGGCCGAAGCGATCCAGCGGAGGAAATGGTGGCGCTTCATGGAAGTGGGTTCCTGTCTTCTTATTCGACCTTGCCGATGCGCTTGACGACGCTCTTCATGCGCTGCACGTCGCCCTGCACGTACTTCTCGAACTCGGGCGTGTCCTGGTAGAGGATCGGGCTGCCCGCGTTCATGATGACGTCCTTGACCTTCTGGTCGTTGGCCGCCGCGCGCGCCGCGGCGCGCAGGCGCTGCACCACTGCATCGGGCGTGCCCGCCGGCACGAACAGGCCGGACCACTGCGCGTATTCGGCGTTGTAGCCGGCCTGCTTGAGGGAAGGCACGTCGGGCATCGTCTCGAGCTTCGTGGTGCCCCAGTGCGCGAGCACGCGCAGCCTGCCTGACTTCACGTGCTGCAGCACGGTGGCGGGTCCGGTGGACACCGCATCCACCTGGCCGCCCAGCAGCGCCACCACGGCCGGGCCGGCCCCCGTGTACGGGATGTGCGTCATGCTCACGCCGGCCACCTGCTTCAGGATTTCCATGGGCACGTGCATCGTCCCGTAGTTGCCGGACGATCCGAAGTTCAGGCGACCGGGGCGCTTGCGAGCGTCCTCCACGAATTCCTTGACCGTCTTCCACGGTGCATCGGCGCGCACCGCCAGCACGGTCGGGTCGGCGGTGAAGCGCGCGATGGGACGCAGCGCGTTGTAGGCGTACATCTGCTGGCGGCCGAGCAGCACGTCGGCATCGGGCAGCACGCTGTACGAGGACAGCGCCATCAGGATCGTGTAGCCATCGGCGGGCGACTTCGCCACGTGCGCCATGCCGATGCCGCCGCCCGCGCCGCCGCGGTTTTCGATCACGACCGGCTGGCCCAACTCGCGGGCCATCGCTTCCGCAACCGGACGGCCGACCGTGTCGGCCAGGCCACCCGGCGGGAACGGCACCACCATGGTGATGGGCTTGGTGGGGTACGCGCCTTGCGCAACAGCAAGGCCGGCCGCCGCGGCAAGGCCCGCGGCGATGAAAATTCGGCGCAACATCCGGGTATCTCCTGAGTGACGTTTTGTTAGCATGCTACAGAGCGCCATTGTGGCCGCGAGAGAGTTTTCCCGATGAAGATCGCTGCATACCGTTACCAGGGCGAGGCCGGCGTCGGCCGCGTTTCCGCCGATGGCCAGGCCATCGAACCGTTCCAGCTCTCCGCAAGCGAAGCCGAGCTCGGCGCGCTGCCGCTGGTGCAGGCGCAGGCGGCTGGTCGTGCGCTGCCCGCCACCGGCGCGGCCATCCCGCTGCAGCAGGTGCAGCTGACGGCGCCGATCCCGCGTCCGCGCCGCAACGTGTTCTGCGTCGGCAAGAACTACCACGCGCACGCGAAGGAGTTCGCCGGCAGCGGCTTCGATTCCAGCGCCAAGTCGGGTGGCGACATCCCGCAGGCGCCGATCATCTTCTCGAAGGTGCCGGAGTCGGTGATCGGCCCCAACGACGTGATCGTGATCCCGGCGGAGGTTTCCACCGCGATCGACTACGAGGCGGAACTGACGGTCGTGATCGGGCAGGGCGGCAAGGGCATCAGCAAGGCCGATGCCATGAAGCACGTGTGGGGCTACACGATCATCAACGACATGACCGCGCGCGACTGGCAGGGCCGCCATTCGCAATGGCTGCTGGGCAAGTCCTTCGACACCTTCTGCCCCATGGGGCCGTGGCTGGTGACGGCCGACGAGATGGATGGCCAGAACACCGACGTGAAGTGCTGGATCAACGGCGAGCTTCGCCAGGACGCCAACACCCGGGACTTCATCTTCGACATCCCGACGCTGATCGAGTGCATCTCGGCCGGCATCACGCTGTATCCCGGTGACCTGATCGCCACCGGCACGCCGGCGGGCGTGGGCATCGGCTACAAGCCGCCGAAGTACCTGAAGTCGGGCGATGTGGTGAAGATCGAGATCGCGGGGATCGGCGTTCTCGAGAATCCGTTGCGTTGATGCGCTTCTCGGCGGGGTTCGGCTTCGCGCTCACCCCGCCCTACGGGAGCGTGTGTTGGGGTGCGGCTGCGCGCGCAACCCAACCTACCTGGGTCCCGTAGGTTAATGGAATGGACGCCCCGCTCCCTACGGCATCTGGAGTGCCAAAGTGGGGGGTGGGAACCGCACCCACTAAAGCGGGAAGGAGCGTCCACCATGAACGTTACAGCAGTCGGTCTTGATATTGCAAAGAACGTTT
>DATAGN010000634.1:0-4331 GCA_036263715.1 Ramlibacter sp. | reverse complement strand
CAGATGATCACGTGCTTGTTGGCGTTGATCGACTTGCGCGCGATGGTGGTCATCTGCAGCGACTGCAGCAGCCATTCGCTGGCCACCAGCTTCATGACCAGTGCGTTGCTCCACTGGATGATGAAAGGCGTGGCCAGCATCGAGATCACCATGCTCGCCAGGATCGGGTTCAGCAGCGCCGGCGGCACCAGCGCGTTCTGCTGCGCGAGCGCCAGCAGCACGAAGCCGAACTCGCCCGCCTGCGCCAGGTACAGGCCGGTGCGCAGCGACACGCCGGCCGAGGCGCCGAACACGCGCGCCAGCGCCGTCACCAGCAGCAGCTTGAACAGCACCGGCAGCGTGACGAGGACCAGCACCAGCCCCAGGTGCTCCGCTACGGGCCGCCAGTCCAGCAGCATGCCGATGGTGATGAAGAACAGGCCCAGCAGCACGTCGTGGAAGGGCCGGATGTCCGCCTCCACCTGGTGCTTGTATTCGGTCTCCGAAATCAGGATGCCGGCGATGAAGGCGCCCAGCGCCAGCGACAGGCCGGCCAGCTCGGTCAACCAGGCCAGGCCCAGCGTCACCATCAGGATGTTCAGCACGAACAGCTCGTCGCTCTTGCGCCGGGCCACCAGCGTGAGCCACCAGCGCATCAGCTTCTGGCCACCGGCGAGCAGCAGCGCGATGAGCACCGCAGCCTTGGCGGCCGCGATGCCCACTTCGCGCAGCAGCACGTCGGGCGGGCTGTCCAGGGCGGGAATGATCACCAGCAGCGGCACCACGGCCAGGTCCTGGAACAGCAGCACGCCCATCACGCGCTTGCCGTGTTCGCTTTCGAGTTCCAGCCGCTCGGACATCAGCTTGACCACGATGGCCGTGGAGCTCATCGCCAGTGCGCCCGACAGGGCCAGGGCGGCCTGCCAGGTCAGGTTCCACTCGCGCGGCAGCCACGATGCGAGCAGCAGCGTGCCCAGGGTCGCCGGCAGCACCGTCAGCAGCACCTGGGACAGCCCCAGCCCGAATACGTGGCGGCGCATGGCCCGCAGCTTGGCCAGGTTGAATTCCAGCCCGATCACGAACATCAGGAACACCACGCCGAACTCACCGAGATGCCGCACGCCGTCGGAGTCCTGCGCCAACGCCATCGCGTTGGGCCCGATCACCACGCCCACGGCCAGGTAGCCCAGCATGGCGGGCAGGCGCAGGAAGCGGCAGACCACCACGCCCAACACCGCAGCCAGCAGGTACAGCAGTGTCAACTCGAGCGAGGTCATCCCACTATGCTATCGCCGGGAAAGGCCGCGCCCGTAAAATTGGCCCAATGAGCTTTGACCGCACGCGCGCGCTCCGCCTGGCGCAGGAGACCTTCGACATCGAGGCGGCCGCGGTGCAGGGCCTCAAGGCACGCACGGGCGATGCCTTCGCCAACGCCGTGGAGGCGATGCTGGGGGTGCGGGGCCGCATCGTCGTCATGGGCATCGGCAAGAGCGGCCATGTCAGCCGGAAGATCGCGGCCACCCTCGCGTCCACCGGCACGCCGGCCATGTTCGTCCACCCGGCCGAGGCGAGCCACGGCGACCTGGGCATGATCAAGGCCATCGACCTGGTGCTGGCGGTCTCCAACAGCGGCGAGGTCGACGAACTCACTTCCTTGCTGCCGGTCATCAAGCGCCTGGGCGCCACGCTGGTGGCCATGACCGGCAATCCCCGTTCCTCGCTGGCGCAGCATGCCGACATCGTCCTCGACAGCGGCGTGGAACGCGAAGCCTGCCCGCTGCAGCTGGCGCCCACCGCGTCGACCACCGCGCAACTCGCGCTGGGTGATGCGCTCGCAGTGGCGCTGCTGGATGCGCGCGGCTTCCGCGCCGAGGACTTCGCCCGCTCGCACCCGGGCGGTGCGCTCGGCCGCAAGCTGCTGACGCACCTGAGCGACGTCATGCGCACCGGCGACGCGATTCCGCGCGTGCAGGCCGAGGCCGGCTTCTCCGAGCTGATGCGCGAGATGAGTGCCAAGGGCCTCGGCGCATCCGCGGTGGTGGACGCGCACAACAAGGTGCTGGGCATCTTCACCGACGGGGACCTGCGCCGCCTGATCGAAAAGGGCGTGGACCTGCGGCCGCTGAAGGCGCGCGACATCATGCATGCCGGCCCGCGGGTGATCCGCGCCGATGCACTGGCCGCCGAGGCCGCGCAACTGATGGAGCAGCACCGCATCACGAGCGTGCTGGTGGTGGACGCCGAGCACCGCCTGGTCGGCGCCGTGAACTCCAACGACCTGATGCGCGCGAAGGTCATTTGAGCGTGAGCCCAACGCTGAACTTCGCCCCCGAACTGCTGCTGGCCGCGCAAGGCATCCGCGTTGCCTTCTTCGACGTCGACGGCGTCATGACCGATGGCGGCATCCTCATGTCGGACGAGGGCGAGACCCTGAAGCGCTTCAACACGCTCGACGGCTTCGGCCTGAAGCTGCTGCAGCGCGCCGGCATCGTGCCGGTGGTGATCACCGGCCGCGATTCCAAGCCGCTGCGCCGGCGGCTGGAAGCGCTGGCCGTGACCAACGTGCACTACGGCACCGAGGACAAGAAGCCCGCGGCCGAACAGACGCTGCAGGCGCTGGGCCTGGAATGGTCGCAGGCCGCCGCCATGGGCGACGACTGGCCGGACCTTCCGGTGCTGCGCAGCTGCGCCTTTGCCGCCGCGCCGCCGCAGGCGCATGCGGAGGTGCGCCAGTGCGCGCGCTACGTGACGCAGGCCGCGGCCGGCCAGGGCGCCGCGCGCGAATTCTGCGACCTGCTGCTGGTGGCCTCGGGCCGCTATGCGCAGTTGCTGGAGGCGTACCGGTGACCGGCGGGCGCGGTTTCGGCGGCGCGTGGGACCGCGTGACCCTGTACCTGCCCGTCATCCTGATGGGCGTGCTCGCGATGGGCACGTACTGGCTGGCGCGCAACACGCCGACCTTCACGGGCGGACCCACGACGCAACGGCCCGCGACGCACGAGCCGGACTACTTCCTGCGCGGCTTCTCGGTGAAGTCCTTCGACGCGCAGGGGCGGCTGAAGTCGCAGATCCAGGGCACCGAGGCGCGCCACTTCCCGGACACGGACACGATGGAGATCGACCAGCCGCGCATCCTTTCGTACGACGAGAAGGGCTCGGAGACCGTCGCGACCGCGAAAAGCGGGCTGAGCAACGCGGACGGCTCCGAGGTGCAGTTGATCGGCAATGCGGTCGTCACGCGGCAGGGCAAGGATGCGCAGGGCAAGCCGCTGCCGAAGCTGGAGATCCGCGGCGACTTCCTGCACGCGCTGGGCAACGAGGAGCGCATCCGCTCGCACAAGCCGGTGACCATCCGGCGCGGCAACGACGTGTTCGAGGCGGACAGCCTGGAATACAACAACCTCGATCGCGTGCTGGAGATGAAGGGCCGCGTGCGCGGCACCATCCAGCCCGCGGGCGCCGGAGGCTGAACGCATGGCGCCCCTGGTCTTCATCACCGGCGCCTCCAGCGGCATCGGGCAGGCGCTCGCCGCGCGTTATCACCAGGCCGGCTGGCGCCTCGCGCTGGTGGCGCGTCGCACCGACGAGATGACGCAGTGGGCGGCCGCGCAAGGCATGGCGCCGGACCAATGGCGTGTCTACGGCGCCGATGTCGCGGACTTCGACAGCATCGTGCGTGCCGCGCAAGCGTGCATCGCGCAGCAGGGGCTGCCCGACGTGGTCATCGCCAATGCGGGCATCAGTGTGGGCATGGACACGGCGATGCGGGAAGACCTGGAGGTGATGGCGCGCACCTATGCGGTCAACAACCTGGGGCTCGCGGCGACCTTCCACCCGTTCGTGGCGCCCATGCGCACGCGTGGCAGCGGCACCCTGGTAGGCATCGCCAGCGTTGCGGGCATCCGCGGCTTGCCGGGCCATGCCGCCTATTGCTCCAGCAAGGCGGCGGTGATCAGTTATTGCGAGAGCGTGCGTGGCGAGTTGCGGGGCACCGGCGTGAAGGTGGTGACGATCGCGCCGGGCTACGTCGACACGCCGCTCACGCGCCAGAACCGCTATCCGATGCCGTTCCTGATGCGCCCGGAGAAGTTCGCGGATGCGGCGTTCCGGACGATCGCGGCGGGTCGCAGCTACCGCGTCATTCCGTGGCAGATGGGTTTGGTCGCGAAGCTGTTGCGGCTGCTGCCGGATGCCTTGTTCGACCTGGCGCTGGAAGGCAAGGCGCGCAAGCATCGGCAGGGGGAGGGTGGGAACGTGCCGTGAGCGCGTCGGGGTTCGCCTGCGGGCTCACCCCGACCTACGAAGTCATCCCGTAGGTCGGCGGTGAGCGGCGAAGCCCGAACCCCGACAAG
>DATAGN010000633.1:0-2763 GCA_036263715.1 Ramlibacter sp. | reverse complement strand
TGGTAGTGCGGCGAATACAGGCCGCCCTTGAAGGCGCGGAAGGGGTCGCCGGTGCCGGGAAGTTCCACCTTGACCACATCCGCGCCCAAGTCCGCGAGCAGCATCGAGGCCGCCGGTCCCGTGATGAAGGTGCCGTGCTCCAGCACGCGCACGCCTTCGAGCACCTTGATCACTTGCCGCCCTCCGGCGGCAGCCCGCCCGTGTACTCGTACTCGCGCGTGGCCTGGTAGGACAGCGCAAAGCCGATGGGGTCGCTCAGTTCCTCGTTCAGGTGGGCGATCAGGCTGGCGGTGCGCGCCAGCATCGGCACGCCGCGCAACGCCGCCACCGGATAGCCCACGCCCAGCAGCACCGCGGGAATCGCCCCCGAGACATTGAGCTTGAGGTCCTTGCCCACGACCTCCGGGATGACGTCCTCCACCACCTTGGCGATCTCGACGAACCGCTGGCCGCCGCCGGCCTTCTGCGACACCTGGAACAGCGCGTCCACGCGCGGATCGCGCTTCTTGTGTTCCGGATGGCCGTAGCCCGCGATCGGCAGCTTCTTCTCGCGGCGGGCGGCGACGATCGCCTTCGCGGCGGCGCGCAGGTCGCCGTTGCGCCTGCCTGCTTCCTCGTCGATCTCGACGTAGAGGCGGCCCGCGGTCTCGGACGCGCCGAGGATCACCGAGCCGGAGCCGAGCAGGCCCGCGGCCACGGCGCCCTGCATCGCGTCGGGCGCGGCCGCGAGCGTCATGCGCGCGGCCTGCACGCTGGGCACCAGCCCGTGCTCGGCGATCGCCACCAGCGTGGCGTTGAGCACCTGGCTGGCCGCCGCGTCGGGGCGCTTGCCCGTGAGCAGCAGGAAGAAGTAGTCGCCGAAGTTGACCTGGCCGATGAGGTCCTGCGCCAGGTCGTGCCCGCGCACGACGATGGTGTTCTCGTTGGACGTGCAGATGCCCGAGCGCGGCGCGGTGGCCTTGCCGATTTTCATGTTTTCTCCCGATGGGTTGCTGTGTGTCGGGGTTCGCCTGCGGGCTCACCCCGACCTACGGATGCGGTGGTCTGCGTAGGTCGGGGTGAGCGCGCAGCCGAACCCCGACGAAGGACTCACGCGGGCGAAGGCACCAGCCTGAAGTCGTACTTCGCCGTGTAGTACGGCTTCTTCATCTCGCGCCCGTCCGGCGCCTTGCCCGGCTGGTGCTTCGGAAAGTCGACGATCAGGCTGTTGCGCACCCCGAACACCGCGTCGGAATCGAGGAAGGGGCTGTCCTTCACGAACAGGTGCGTGACCAGCCGCTCGTGGCCGGGCGCCTGCAGCATCATGTGCATGTGCCCGGGGCGATTGAGGTGGCGGCCCATGCGCGCGAGCATGCCGCCCACCGGCCCGTCGCCCGGCACCGGGTAGAACGTCGGCTTGATCGACCAGAAGCGGTAGTTGCCCTCGGCGTCCGTGCGGAACTGCGCCCGCAGGCTCATCTGGTCCCCCTTCTGCATGTCGTAGAAGCCTTCGTCGTCGCCGGACCAGACGTCGAGCTCGGCGTTCGCGACGGGTTTGCCGAAGGTGTCGGTGACCTTGCCGTAATAGAGCGTGGGCTCGCCATGGCCTTCGCCGATGTCGTCGCCCAGTTCCCTCTTCGGCGCGCCGGGCCAGAAGAAGGGGCCCTGCACCGTGGCCTCGGTCGGCTTCTCGCCGGGCCGCTCGGCCAGTGCCTTGGCACCGCGGGCCTGCTCGAGCGCCACCACCAGCATCGACATGCCCAGCGTGTCCGACAGCAGGATGAATTCCTGCCGCCGCTCGTCGCACTTCTTGCCGGTCTCGGTGAGGAACTGGATGCCCGCCATCCACTCTTCAGGCGTCAGGTCCACCTCGCGCGCGAACGCGTGCGCGTGCTTCACGAGCGAGGTCATCACCTGCTTGAACCGCTCGTCCTTGCATTCCGCCATGCGGTCGATCACCGCCTGCGCGAAGTCGGTCACTTCCAGTTGGGCCATGTCTTGTCTCCTGTTTCGCCGGACGTCGTCATCCCGCGGCGGGGGATCCAGGGCGTCCTGCCTCCGCGGAGTCTAAGTATGCGTGGTTTGACTGAAAAGTGATGAATTTCGACCGTTATGATCGATCGCATCGATCGCAATCCGGGCGGACCCTAGGGCAGAACACACATGGAACTGCGGCACCTGCGCTACTTCGACGCGCTGGCGGAAACCCTGAACTTCACCCGTGCCGCCGAGCGCCTGCACGTGACGCAGTCGACGCTGTCGCACCAGATCAAGCAGCTGGAAGAGGAGATCGGCACACCGCTCTTCGACCGCGGCGGCAAGCAGGTGCGCCTGACCGAGGCCGGCGAGGTGCTGCGCACGCACATGACGCCGGCGCTGGAGCAGATCGACCTGGGCCTGCAGGCCCTGCGGGCGCCCGCCAAGGCCATCACCGGCAGCATCCGCCTGGGCACCACGCCCAGCTTCAACACGCGCATGGTGCCGCAGTGCGTGGCGACGCTGCTCAATGCCTATCCCGGCATCGCGGTGAGCGTGGAAGAACTCGCGGCCGGCCAGATCCTCAAGCGCCTGCGCTCCGGGCACCTCGACATGGCGGTGTCGTATCCGCCCGGCGAAGGCAGCGACCTGTGGTTC
Source organism: Ramlibacter sp. (assembly GCA_036263715.1). Taxonomy (GTDB): domain Bacteria; phylum Pseudomonadota; class Gammaproteobacteria; order Burkholderiales; family Burkholderiaceae_C; genus Ramlibacter. The sequence goes on along the minus strand of DATAGN010000633.1, from coordinate 150 downwards.
GAGCCGCTGTACAAGGAGGAGCTGCGCCTGGTGGTCGGCATCCGCCATCCGCTGGCGCGCCGGCGGCGGGTGCGCATGGCCGAACTGCACAACGTGCGCATGGTGCTGCTGCCTGCCCAGTTCCTCACGCGCAAGCTGGTGGACGAATGC
>DATAGN010000632.1:0-6336 GCA_036263715.1 Ramlibacter sp. | reverse complement strand
CAGCAGCGAGGCGACCAGCACGCCGGTGCCCCCGCTGCTGTCTTCCAGCACCGCAGGCAGGGCGTTCGCCGCCGTCAGCACGGGGGCCGTGTTCAGGCGCAGGCCGAGCAGCAGCGCGTCGTCGCCGCCGTTCGCGCCCATGTCCGCTCCGCCGGGGCGCGCGAGGTTCGCGGTGTTCGTCGTGCCCGGGATGTACAGGACCTGGGTCGTGGCATCGATGGCCACCGCATCCGGCAGCAGGTTGGTGCCGTAGTAGGTGCCATAGCGCAGGTCGGCCGTGCCCTGGCTCTCGGGGGCGATCACCGCGACGTGCATGCCATCGCTGGTGTTGGACGACTGCAGCGCGTCCGAGGTGAGCGGCATGTCGGTGGACTGCGCCTGGCTCACCACCGCCACCCGGTTGCCCGCCAGCGCCACGCCCGTGGGCAGGTCGCCGGCGGTGCTGCCGCCCACCAGGGTCATGTAGCGCAGCGCCCCCGCGCCGCTGACACCGGTGTCGTAGATCGCCAGATAGCCCGTCATGCCGGTGATGCCCGTGCTGCGCAAGGCGCCGGGCGTGGCCGTGAACGTGGAGACGTCGCTGTTGCTCGTCTGGCCCACCACGTAGGCGCGGCCGGCTGCGTCGACGGCCAGCGCCGTCGCGAGGTCGTCCTGGTTGCCGCCGACGTAGGTGCCCCACGTGAGCGTCATGCTGCTGTCGTACCGCAGCAGGAATGCCTCCTTGCCGCCGGGAGCCGTGGTGACCGGTCCCGAGGCCAGTACGATGTCGTTGCTGTTCGTGTCGCCGATCACGTACACGTTGCCGCTGCCGTCCAGTGCGATGTCCGACGCGTATTCGGTCGCGCCGCCGCTGCCGAAGGTCAGGGAATGCTGCAGGCTGCCGGTGCTGCTGTAGCGCGCGATCCAGGCATCCGTGCCGCCTCCGGACTGCCCCGTCCGCGCGCCGGCCACGTAGATGTCGCCGGCCGCGTCGACGGCCACGGCATTGCCGCTCTCGCGATTGCCGCCGTCGCCGAAGTAGGTGCTGAACTGCACCGTGGCCCCGTTGTTGCCCAGGCGCATGACGAAGGCGTCCTGGTTCCCGCCCAGGCCCGTGTCGGGGGCGCCCGTGCTGGTGCCGAAATCGGCGGACTTGGTGGAGCCGGTGACGATCGCCTCACGCGCCGCGTTGACGGCGATCGACAGGCCGCGATCGTCGTCGCCGCCTCCGACGCGCGTCATGTAGTCCATGGCCGAGAGGGACGCGTTGAACCGCGCCACGAAGACGTCTTCCCCCGTGCCGCCGAGCAGGCCGCCGAGCGAGCCCAGTCCGCCCAGCAGGCTGCCCACCAGTCCGCTCGTGCTGGCGGTGTACCCGGTCATGTAGACGTAGCCGAGGCTGTCCACCGCCACGTCGGTCGCGGTCTCGTCGCCGCCGCCGCCCATGTAGCTGCCATACGAAAGCACCGGGTCGATGACCAGGGTGCGGCCGGCGTCGTACGCGCCGAGCTCGAAGCCCACGCTGCCGTCGTCATGCAGCACGTAACGGCTCTCCACCGCCTCGCGGCCCGCAGCCCCGAGCTGGTAACTCACCGGCGCGGCGAAGCGCAGTTCGCGGCCCTCCGGGGTGAGCAGCACCAGGTTGCCGGCCTCGTCGATGCTCTCGCTGGCGCCGTCGAAGCGCATGCGGATCTGGCCCGCGTCGGCACCGGCCGCGACGATGAAGTCGTACTCCAGCTGCCGCTGCGTGCCGTAGTAGCGCACGTCGATGCCCTGCCACGCGTCGGCGTAGCGCACCGCGGCGAAGTTGGGGATGTCGGTGCGCCAGCGGCTCGCGTCGCCCACCAGGTAGTTGCTGCGCACCTGCAGCGGGTCCTCGCCGTGCACCGCAGCATCGGGATTGGCGCCCACCAGGTGCAGCCGCACCGGTTCCTGGGCGCCCGTCAGCACGATCGCCGCGTCGGCATCGAACAGCGCAATGGCGTAGCCGCTGCCGCGCGCCACGAAGTCGATGCCGTCGGCGTCCTGGCCATCGTTGCGTTCGAAATTCAGCGCGGTGGTGGCGTAGGCCTCTGCCACCGCCTGCGCGCTCGGCGTCGCCGTGATGTAGTCGCCCGTGGCATTGAGCGAGCGGGTCTCGCCCTCCTCCTGCGTCAGCGGTGCCGGCAGCCAGGCCGCGGCGGCATCGGCGGAATACAGCAGGCGCGGCTCGAGCCACTCCGCCTCGGGCGCCTGGCGCCGCGGGGTCGGCTTGCGGCGTCGCAGCCAGGCCAGGACCATGGTGTCAGAGGCGCGGGACCGCGCGCAGCATGGGAGAGATCTGCAGGTGCATCGACTCGCCCCCGCGCGTGGTGCCCGCCGGCAGCGGCGCGGCCGCGGGTGCGGCGGGCAGCGCCGCCGAGAGTTCGGCCTTGCAGCGCAGGCCGGCGGGCAGCGCGGCGTCCTTGTTCGGCAGCAGCAAGCGCGCGCGGAAGGTGTTGCTGGCGCCTTCGATCACCCGGTCGACCACGGCCACGCGGGCGATGCGGGGCGCGGCGCCCGGGAATTCCGGCGTGATCTTCATCGGCAGCCCGGCGCGCACGCTGGGGAACAGGGCAGCGGGCAGGACCACCTCGACGCGCAGGGGGTCGACCACCGCGATGCGGAAGACGGGCTTCTCCTCGACGCGCTCGCCGACCGACAGGTAGCGGTCGGCCACCACGCCGGTGCTCGGGCTGCGGATCGTGCGCAGGCCCAGTTGCGCCCGTGCGAGTTCGTGCTCGCGCGAGTAGATGTCGCGCTGCTCGCGCGCCTGGGTGAGCCGGTTCTCCGCGACCAGCGCTTCGGCGCGTGCCTGCTCCAGCGCCTGGCTGGAGATGAACTGCTGGTTGGCCAGGTCCTGCGCGCGCGCGAGCTTCTGGCGCGCGAGCTCGGCGTTCGCCTCGGCCGCACGCAGTTCACCGATGCCGCGGGCGCGTCCCTCCGCCACGGTGACGGACATGCGCTCGACGTCGGAGCGCAGGCTGGCGAGCGGCTGGCCGGCCACCACGGGATCGCCCCGCTCCACGAACACCCTGTCGATGACGCCCACCACCGGGCTGCCCACCTCGGACACGCTGTTCGGCTCGATCAGGCACCCCAGCGGCTGCGGTGGCGGCGGCGCGCCATGCGCAGCGGCGCCCAGGCAGGCAGCAACTGCAAGCAGCACTCGACACATTCGGTTCATCCCAACCCCCAGCGACTGAAATTCAGGTCCCGCTCTTCGGCTTCTGCCTGGCGAGCGAGTGTTACACGTTGTTGCGCCCGCGCAAGGGCTTCGGCGCCCTGGGCGACGCGCAGGCTCGCAGCGGCGACCAACGGCGGCATCTTGGGCAAGGCGGCGCGCCACGGACCCGGCAGCCGCCTTTGCAGCAGCGCGAAATCGCGGGCCACCATCACCTCGCAACTCCCCGGCTGCCCCTGGCGACCGGCGCGGCCCAGGAACTGCCGGTCGATGCGGGCGGACGCGTTCAGCTGGCAGAGCACCACGTGCAGCCCGCCGCGCGCCTGCACGTCGGGCGGCACCGCGATGTCGGCGCCGCGTCCGGCCATGCTGGTGGCCACCGTGACGCGCCCGGCTTCGCCGGCACGCCCGATCACCTCGTTCTCCTCGCGATCCTGGCGGGCGTTCAGCACCACCGGCGCCAGGCCGCGGGAGCGCAGCACCGCCGCGAGCGCTTCGGAATGGGCGACCGTCTCGGTGCCGACCAGCACCGGGCGTCCCGCGGCGACCATCTCCAGCGTGCGCTGCGCCACAGCCTGCCAGAGCGCGCCCGCGTCGGCAAGCACGCGGGTGCCCGCGTGGCGCACGCGGCGCGGCGTACGGGGCGGCACCCGCACCGTGCGCAAGCCATAGACGGCCTGCAATTCGCCGGCGGCGCCGCGCAAGGTGCCGCTGATGCCGGCCAGGCGCAGGTAGCGGACGAAGAACCGCTGGAACGTGATCTGGGTCACGGTGCTGTTGCGCGCGGTCGGCGCCAGTTGCTCCTTCAGTTCGACCAGCTGGTGCAATCCGCGCGACCATGCGCGGCCAGGCGCTGCCCGGCCCGTGGTCTCGTCGACCAGCAGCACCTTACCTTCACGCACCACGTAATCCCGGTCCCGCTCCAGCCCGTGCAGGGCGTGCAGCGCCAGCTCCAGCGCGCTGGCGCGGTGCTGCGGGTGCGCCAGCAAGGGGTGGCGGTCGGCCGGCCACACTCGCAGCTTGTGTTCGCCCGCTGGCGTCAGGCGGGGGGCGCCGCGTTCGTCCATCTCGTAGTGCTCGCCTGGGCGGCACTCCAGTGCGGTCGCCAAGGCGCGGCGCAGGAAGGCCTCTTCGGCGACGGCGTCCGCCGGCTGCGACAGGACCAGCGGCAGGCGGGCCTCGTCCACCAGCACGGTGTCGGCCTCGTCCAGGATCGCCATGCACAAGCCCCGCAACACCGGCGCGGCCGCAGGCTGGCGCGCCTCGCGCAGGCGGCGCTCCAGCGGCGACAGGTCGCCCGGATGCAGCAGGCCGTCGCGCAGGTAGTCGAAGGCGAGCTCCTTGCCGGTGCAGTAGGTGACGTCGGCAGCGTAGGCCGCCCGCCGCGCCTCGGTGGCCATCGGCTGCGTGATGGATGCAGCACGCAGGCCCAGGCGTGCATAGAACGCCTGCAGGTGGAGGGCATCGCGCTCGGCCAGGTAGTCGTTGGCGGTGACGACGTGCACGGGCGTGCCCGCCAGCGCAGCGACGGCCGCGGCGAGCGCGATCGCCACCGTCTTGCCCTCGCCCGTGTCCATTTCCACCAGCCGCTGGTCCAGCAGCGCGCGCGCTGCCATGAGTTGCTGCCAGTAGGGGCGCAGGCCGCGCGACTGCTCCATGGCCCGGGCGGCAGCCAGCAGCGCCTGGCCCAGCCAGGTGGGGTCCCTCTGGCGTTCCGGCACCGCCTTCAGCGTGCGCAGCCCCGCGTCGAGGTCGGCGGGAGCTTCGAGCTCCTGCCGCAGGGCCTGCGCCTGCTTGCGCAGGGACCACGCGCCCAGCTGCGGCCGCGGCACGGGCGCGGCACCCGGCAACGAACGCTGCGGATAGGGACCCCACACCAGGCCCGGGAACGGCCAAGCGGCGGCGTGCGATCCCATCAGGCCTGCCCCGTGGGATTGAAGTGCTTGATGAACAGCTGGCGCAGCTGGCCGATCCACTGCCACGCCAGCGGCTGCGGCGGCAGCACCAGCTTCACCCAGGCCCGTCCGCCGATGGCGGTGGGCTGCAGGGATGGCACGGCGACATCGAGCAGGAAGAAGGGCGAGCGAGCGCGCGTGCCGGCGCTGTCCGAGGGATCCACCGGAACCGGCCCGCCGAAGCGGTCGCCCAGCGCCGGCGCGGGCAGCTCCGTGGTGGCACCGGGCGTGGCTTCCGACAGCCGCCCGGCGTAGGCCACCCAGGGCGCGTCGGCGAGCCGGATTTCGACGGCGCGCACCAGGCCGCGCGTGCGCAGGAATTCCTCTTCGAGCAGCGCCACGCGCACGTGGGCGGAACCGGGGGTGAGCAAGTGCCCGAGCAGGGCCCCGCGCTTGACGTAGCTTCCGGGGAGGTCCTGCGGGCGTGCCCAAACCACCTGCCCCGCCGACTGGGCACGCACGGAGAGCTGCGCCAGCTGTTCATCGACGCGGGCGAGCTCCGCCTCGTTGCGGGCGAGCTCCTGCCCGAGGTCGGCGGCGCGCGCCGGGCGGGTGAGCAAGGCCTCGTACTGCTCCGCGGCCAGGCCGGTGCGTTCGGAGAGGACGCGCTCGCGGCGCGCATCGAGCACCGGGTCGGCCAGCACGAGCAAGGTCTGGCCCGGCGCCGGGGTGGTGCCCTGCGCCACGGCCACCTGCTGCACGAAGCCGCCGCTGCCGGCCCGGACCTGGGCGGCGTCCGGCGGCCAGACGATGCCGCGCGCGACCACCTGGTGCGGCGCGGGCACCGCGAAAAGCACGAGCAGCCCCAGGGCCACCACGATGGCCGCAGCGCGCAGCGAGCGGCGACCGTAGGCCGGATCCGCCTCGCCCGCCGCGGCGCCGCGCGCCCACACCCAGAGGGCGTACGCCAGCCAGCCGCTGGCGGCAAGCGCCGCCAGCACGCCGAGCATCCACGAGGCATGGCCCACCCACAGCACCAGGGTGAAGAACAAGCCGATGCGATACAGCAGCGACGCCGGCGCATAGGCCACCAGCCACTTGCGCTCGCCGGGCGCGAGCATGGGTTCCGGCGCGCCGGCGGCACCACCCACCCAGGCACGCCACTGGCGCGACCACCAGGCCTTGCTGCGCAGCGCCAGGTTGGGCAGTTGCAGCGCGTCGCACAGTACGTGGTAGCCGTCCAGGCGCAGCAGCGGGTTG
>DATAGN010000631.1:0-41338 GCA_036263715.1 Ramlibacter sp. | reverse complement strand
CAGGCAGGCCAGCCGGGAGCGGTCGGCTGCATCCCGGGCGTGCGCGGCAAGGTTCGCCAGGCACTGCTCGGCCTCTGCGTGCGCACCGGTCAGGTAGCAGCATTCGGCAAGCTGCAGTTCGAGCGAGAAAGCCAGTGACGGGTTGCTGTCCCAGCGGTGGGGCTCCAGCATCGCCATGCCGGCCGCCGCGTACAGCGCCGCCGAGGCGTAGGCCGCAGATGCCTTGGCGCGTTCGACCGCCTGCAGGTACAGATGCGCGACGCGTGTGCGTTCCTCCGCGGTGGCGACCAGGTGGGTGCAGCGGCTGTACTGGCCCACGACCTCGAAGATGGTCTCGCCCGGTTTGCCGGTGGCGAGGCCATCTGCCAGGAGCCGGCCGTTGCGCAGGTGCATGGCGGCGCGCTCGTGCGGCTCGATCGAGGAGTAGGCGGCCTCCTGGACGCGATCGTGCTGGAAGGCATAGGCCGACTCGCTGCGCAGCAGCAGCCCGTGCCGCACCGGCTCCCACAGCGCCGCATGCACCTGCTGCGGCGTCGCCTCGCACACCACAGCGAGCAACTGCGGCGAAGCGCGATGACCAATGCAGGCCAGCCGCTGCAGGAACTCGCGCGCGCGCGGTGCGAGCCGACCCAGCTTGGCCACCACCAGGTCCACCACGTTGTCCGTGGTGCTCCTGGCGCGGATGCGCTGCAGGCTCCACGACCAGCGCGAGCGCGCGTGCTGGAACGCCACCAATCCCTCGTCGGCCAGTGCCTGCAGGAACTGCACCGCGAACAGCGGATTGCCACGGCTTTTCTCGTGCACCAGGCGGGCAAGCGCCTGCGCGCGCTGCGGGCTGCAGAACAGGGCATCGGCGACGAGCTCCGCGACATGGGCCAGTTCCAGCGGTGCGAGGCGGATGTCCCGCACCGCGGCCCCGGAGCCCCGGATGGCGGCCAGCTTGGCCGCCAGCGGGTGAGCGGGCGTGACCTCGTGGGTGCGATAGGCGCCGACGACCAGCAGGTGGCAGACTTCGCCGGTCCCAAGGAGGTCCTGGAGCAGTTCCAGCGTGGCGATGTCGACCCACTGCAGGTCATCGAGGAAGATCACCAGTGGATGCTCGCGCGTGGCGAACACCTTCAGCAGCCGCTGGAACACCATCTGGAAGCGGGCATGCGCATCCTGCGGTGGCAGGCGCGCCACCGGTGGCTGAACACCGATGACGAGTTCCAGCTGGGGGATCAGCGCCACCATCAACTGGCCGTTGGGTCCGAGCGCATCGCGCAGCTGCGAGCGCCAGCGCTCCAGCTCCTCCTGCGGCTTGCCCAGGATTTCCTGCACCAGCGCCTGCAGGGCCTGTCCGAGCGTGGCATACGGCGCCTCCCGCCGGTACTGGTCGCACTTGCCGGATGCGAACAGGCCCGTATGCGGCACCATGGCCTTGTGCAGCTCGTTGACGATGGATGACTTGCCAAGGCCGGAGTCTCCGGACACGAGTACCAGCCGTGCCTCGCCCTGCGCCACCACCGCTTCGTAAGCTTGGACCAGCACGGCCACCTGCGCGCCCCGTCCATACAGCTTCTCCGGAATCACCAGCCGGTCGGGCAGGTCGTTGCCGCCCAGCTCCAGCGGCGGGATCGATGCGTGCGCCTGCCAGGCGGCCATGCAGCAACGCAGGTCGTGCTCCAGGCCGGCGGCCGTCTGGTAACGCTCTTCGGCGGTCTTGGCAAGCAGCTTCATGACGATCTGCGCCAGCACCGGCGGAACGCCGGGGGTGCGCTCGTCGGGCGGAGGTGGCCGCCGGGCGACGTGGCAATGGATCCATTCCAGCGGCGATGCGGCCACGAACGGCAACTCTCCGGTGAGCATCCGGTAGAAGACGACGCCCAGGGCGTACAGGTCGCTGCGCGAATCGATGGAGCGGTTCATGCGCCCCGTTTGCTCCGGCGCCATGTACGCCAGGGTCCCTGCGATGAATTTCGGCGGCGTCGGCGGCAGGCGTTCGCGGGGCAGCCATGAGGCCAGGCCCAGGCCGGTGAGCCGCACGGTCCCGCCCTCGTCCACCAGCAGGTGCGAGGGCGTGAGGTCCTTGTGGACCAGTCCGTCGCGGTGCAACTGCGCGACCGAGCTGACGATGGCGATCGCCAGTCGCAGGAAGTCGCCGGTTTCGAGCCGCTGTCCAAGCCGGCTCTCCAGCAGCTCGCCGCCGGGGTCCTCGAGCAGGAGCATCGGCCGGTCTTCGCCTTGCACGAGCGCCAGCGGACGCGCGGCCCAGGCGGGGTTCAGGACCTGGCGCAGTTCATAGTACCGGGTCAGCGCCTCCACGCTGGCCCGGCTGGGCTGCTGCGCCGTCAGGCGCAATGTCAGGACGCGCTGCAGCCGGCCTTGGGCGTCGGGTAGCAGTTCGCGCGCCAGCTGCCGGTCATCGTGCTCCCACAGGATTTCGGCCCGGTGCTCGCGCGCAGGGATGCGGGTAACGGTTGCGCTCATGCCGGATCAGAAGGTCGCGCGCGCGGCATGCCCCGTCGATGACTTCGCGGGTGAGCTGCGGCGGTTCGTCGGCGGGGTCATGGCAACGGGGCAGGTGGGGGCCGCGCCAGCATGCGTGCAGGCGTGGGCGCTGTCCATGCTACGTTGGTGTCGGTTGGGCGCGAACCGGTGCGTCGAACTCGGCGGCTTCATTTCGTCAGGCGGATGTTGGCCTCCCTGATGATCCTGGCGTAGGTTGCGGCGTCCGCGCGCACCACCTTGCGGAATTCGTCCGCACTGCCGCCGGCGACCTGCAGGCCCAGGCCTTCGATGCGCGTGGCGATCTCCGGCTGCTTGAGGATGCGGTTCAGCTCCTCGGAGAGCTTGAGCACCAGCGGCGCCGGGGTCGCCGCCGGCACGAACATGCCGAACCAGCCGTACGGCTCGAAGGAGTGGTAGCCCAGTTCCTGGAAGGTGGGCACCTCCGGCAGTGCCGGCATCCGTTGTGTGCCGGTGACCGCCAGGGGGCGGATCGCCTTCAACTGCGGCCGCGCCGAGGCGCTGTCGACGAAGCCGCAGGGCACCTGGCTGCCCATCAGAGCCGCCAGCAGCGGGGCCGAGCCGTTGAAGGGAACATGCACCAGGTCCAGTCCGGCCTGCTGGTTCAGCAGGGCTCCGTGGATGTGGGCCGAGGTGCCAGCGCCGTAGGTGCCGAAACTGTGCTTGCCGGGGCTGGCTCTCATCAGGACGACGAATTCGCGCAGGCTGGTGGCAGGTGAGTCCAGTGGAACGGCGAACACGCTGGCGGTGCGCGCGATCTGGACGACGGGAGCGAAGTCCCTGAGCGGCTCGTAAGGGAGGCCTTCCATCAGCGACGGCTGCTGGATCAGCGCGGTGATGGTCACCAGCACTGTGAGACTGTCCGGGGGAGCCTTGGCCACGAAGGCGGTGCCGATGGTTCCGGAGTTGCCCACCCGGTTCTCCACGATGACCGGCTGGCCCCATGCCTCCTGCACTTTCTGACCCAGCAGGCGCGCGAGGACGTCGGTGGCACCGCCGGCCGGATACGGGACGATGAACCGGATCGACGACCCCTGGGCTGCAGCGGGCACGGGCAGCGCGGCGGCCAGTCCGGCAGCCAGCAAGGTCCTTCGGGCGATGAGTGCGTCCATCGAGTTCCTCCGCACCACGTACTGGCGTGCCGGCGGTGAAGACTACTGCAAGCTCCGCACCCTTGCAACGGCATGCCCGCCGCCTTGCTGTCGACACCTTCGCAGGAGAGACCATCGTGCAATTGCGCGGCGGTGCTCGCCATGAGAACTTCATGCGGTCATGAAGGAACCACCATGGTGTACGCCATCTTCGCCGCCTCCTTGCTGCTGGCCATCTGCGCGATCTACGTGGCGGCGGTGGGCTGGCTGTACGTTTGCCAGGAACGCCTGCTTTTCGAACCCGACCCATTGGCCAGCGACGAGCCGATCTGCACGGACCCCGACACCAGCGAGTTCTTTGTCCAGGCGCCGGGTGCGCGCCTGTCCGTCGCCCACATGTCACTGCCCGATCCGCGCGGGGTGTTCTACTTCCTGCACGGGAACTCCGGCAATCTCAAGAAATGGTTCGTCAAGCTCGATGCGTTCCGGCAAGCGAACTTCGACGTGGTGATGCTCGACTACCGTGGCTTCGGCAAGAGCACGGGGCACATCCAGAGCGAGGAGCAGCTGCACGCGGACGTGCAGGCGGTTTGGGAGCATTTCGCCCCGGCGTACAAGGGCAAGCGCGTCGTGATCTCGGGGCATTCGCTGGGCACCGGCCTGGCGGCAGGCTTGGCAGCGCAGCTCTCCTCGAACGGCAATGCGCCGGACCTCACCCTGCTGGTGTCGCCTTACAGCAGCATGCGCGCCCTGGCCGCGGAGCTGTATCCATGGGTGCCGCGGAGACTTCTGCGCTATCCGCTGCAGACGATGGAATTTGCCGCCAAGCTGCTCGGTCCCGTGATCCTCATTCACGGCGACCGGGACGAACTGATCGGGATCCACCACAGCGAGGCACTGTGCAAATCCATGCGCTCGGCGGAACTGCTCCGCGTCCGCGGGGCGGGGCACGGCGACGTGCACGAGTCCCCCGCCACGCGACGAGCTCTGGTCGCAGCCCTGCGGCGGCTCTGACGAGGACCTGCCAAACCCGCCAGGCCGCTGCCGAATGCTTCTCGAGCATTGCCGGCTTTGAAGTAGATAAGCTGCACTTGGTGACGGGCTGCAGCACGAACACGCCCCCTTCACCTGGAAGATGCCTCCGAAGTTTGGGGTCGAGGGGACTGGGGGGCCTCCGCGTTAGAGCTGTTGGAAGTCCAGTTCGAGGGCGACTGACACTGCTGCCTCCGGTTCCGCCAGGGAGTCGTCCTCGGACCATCGGAGTCCGCCGAAGCACTTGCCGCCTGCTAGCGCAGCCCGTCGACTCCCTTGACGTGGTCCTTGCGCAGCCCACTTTGGCGGGCGAGCGGGCGCCCAGAACTGGTCAGGACCAGGATGACGACGATCTCGCCCGGATGTGGCGCGTCGGGGATGGACACGCACATCGAGTCATAGTGGCTGCGAACGGTGAATGCATGCTTGTAGACCGTCGGCACATCGATGCAGACACCGGCCGCACCGACCTTCCCCGTCGACGGGATGACCGCCTTGCCGCCACCGAACTCGGCGCGGATGGGCGCGCCGAACTTTGCGTGGATGAAGGCGTGGCCATGTTCGAGCTCGCCGGCGGTACCGACGATCGCCGCCTTCCCGTACCCTTCGCATTCTTCCGGTGCGAGGTTGGCTGCCGTCCTGGCTGCGCGCGCGAGCAGGGCGCCCAGCTCCTCCCCAGCATCTTCCAGCGTGCTCAGGTCGCGCTCGAAGCGGCCCGCAAAAGGATTCTCGATCACCGCCATGGCGGCGACCTTCTTGACGGGCACCTGCAGGTGCTGACCCATCTCACCGAAGGTCTGATCGACCACCGTCACGACTTTCCTGATCTTCATGATGTGCAACTCATTGCTTTGTTCGGGAACACGCGCACGGTTCCGTGCTGGCCATCGATCTCGATCCACTGGCCGGACTGCACCGCCTGGAAAAACTCCGGCTGGATGCGATCGACGCTGGTAATCTTCCCGAGGACGGCCCCGACCACCGTGACGTTGTCGGCCTCGGGGCTGATGATCGCCAGTGGTGCGGTCCTCCTGGCGACCATGTCGTACAAGGTGTAGGTCGCTCCCGTGGACCCTTTGCCGCCCGGGTACACCAGGATCCTCCCGGCCAGGCTGACGCCCTCGAGCGGATGGCCACGTTCGGTGACCTTGCCCGTGGCGGGATCCACACCCCCGAAGAAGCTGATGCGCTCGTTCGTGACGAGAGCGGGTCCCTCGGCGCGGCCGGCAATCACCTGCCGGCCATGGAAAACGCGAGGTTCGTTGCTCATTCGCTCCACCTGCCCGCCACTGCGGAGCGGATGCACTGGTCGATCGTGCCGTAACGCGGGTAGAGACCCAGCTGGCCGAAAGCGTAGTGCGCCATCTTGGCGGAGTTGGTGGTCAGGCTGGTGATGTTCTGCCGACGGGCAAACGCGCGTCCGGCGATGTGCACGGGACATGTTTCGCACACGATTTCCGCACCAGCCTGCTGGATGACGTCGATGTAGCCGAGTTCAGCCGCCCGTTTGGCTACAGGCGCGGAGCTGTTGATCCAGAGCATCACCTCCGGCGAGATCTTCTGTCCGGCCAGCAGGGACGCGGCGTGCGCGAACTCCGACACGGAAAAGTGCGGACAGCCGAGCGTCACCCACTCGGTGGTGTCGCTGCCGGCGCGCGTGAGGGCGGCGACGGCGGCTTGTTCTTCCAGCTCACCGTATTCGAGCACCGCGCCTGCGGGGCGGCCGCGGAATGCCTGCTCGCGCGTGTGTGCCTCCGGCGTCACGCCCACGATGTGGAACATGGCAACCGACCCCGCGGTAGCCAAGGCCGCGGAAAGCATCTTGAGCTCATCGGGAGTGATAGAGGCCGGCACACCTTCGAAGACGGGGATGCCGTCCTTCACGATGCCGCCGACGAAGTAGCCGAGCGTGCCATACGCGGTCGTGCCCGACAGCGGCTTTTGCACCTTCACGAGATGCGTTCCTGCGCGGTTCTCGTCCAGGTGGTAGCCGGTGCGAAGTGTCTTGCCGAGGATGGCCGAGGCGATGGCTGTCGGCCCGCCTTCGCGGTTGGTGCGGGCGCCCAGCACGGAGTTCGCATAGACGATCGCGGAGGATTCCGCCCAGGCGACGCTCTTGCCCAGACCGGGCGCATTGCCCACGAGGTACGGCGTGCAGCTGCTGCACACCTGCGCGCCCATCCTGTGGAGCGCCGCGCTCAGGCGCCTCTGCGCGCTGTCCTGGCTGGCATCGAGCCCGACGTCCTTGTGCGCCAGCGGCAGCGACTTGGGGTTGGTCGTGGCCGGAACCACCACCTTCGCCCCCTCGCGGGCCATGTCCTCCACGAAGCCGACACCGGCCTCACCCACTGCGATGATCGAGGCGCCGTTGATATGGGCGCTTTCCACGGGCACGAGTTCATCGGCATCGTAGATCCTGCCCAGAATCAGCAACAGCTCCAGCGCCTGTCGCTTGACCTCCCCTTGTCGCCCGTCCAGGATCTGCTTGTCTTCGTCGGTGAGGTTCTTCACGCCGTCACTTCACGTACTGCTTCATCATCTCGCGCACCCAGGTGCTCTGGCCGTCCACGAAGGCCTGGTATTCGCTGCCGCCCATGAATTTCACCGTGAAGCCGGCCTTGCGCATGGCCTGCTGGTGCTGCGGGCTCGTCATCGCCTTGCGCAGCGCCTGCTCGATGTAGTCCACAACGGCCGGCGGCGTGTTCAGGGGCACCGCGATGCCGCGCGTGGACGACGCGAAAACCGGCAGGCCGCGCTCCTTGAAGGTGGGTACGTCCGGCAGGTCTGCCGAGCGGCTCTCCGCCAGCACCCCGAGGATGCGAGTCTGTCCTTGCTCCGCCGGCTGCACCATTCCGCCGACGTTGGCCATCATCGCGTCCATGTGCCCGCCTAGGATTCCGTTCATGCCTTCGGCATCCCCCTTGGTGTGGATGATCGTGAAGGTGACCCCCGCCTTCATTTGCAGATCGAGGATGGCCAGGTGATCGTCGCTGCCGAGCCCGCTCGTGGTGATCGAGAGCTTGCCAGGATTGGCCTTCGCGGCCGCGATGAACTCCTCGAGCGTGCGGTAGGGGCTGTTCCTGGCGACCACCAGGATGTTGGGATCCTGGACATGGTTGGCGATCAGCCTGAAGTCCTTCAAGCTGAAATCCGCCTTGCGCGCCGGATCGAACATGATGGTCTGGATCTGCGGCACGTTGACGTAAATGAGCTCGTAGCCGTCCGGTTTGGCGCTTTGCTTGAACTTGCTCCAGGCGATCTGGCCTCCCGCTCCCGGCCGGGGCTCCACCACCACCGGCTGCTTCGTCACCTCCTTCAGGGCATCCGCAAGCAGGCGGCAGCCGATGTCGCTGCTGCCGCCGGCGCCATAGCCATGCACCAGCGTGATCGGGCGAGCGGGGTAGTCGGTCGAGGCCGAAGCCGCGGACACGGACGCAAGCAGTGCGATCGCGATCAGCGCCGCGCGGCGACCGACGGGGGAGGAAAGATTGCCGGGCATGTACTGTCTCCTGTAATGGTGTTGCAGGTGGGCGCAGGCCACTAGGTCCCGCACTGATGGAAACTACGAAATCAACTGCCAGTCCTTAAAAGGGCTCGCCGTCGAGGCGCGGGCCCCGTTGGAGCGATGGCTGCTTGGGACCTGTGAGAAGGACAGGTACTGCTGGGCGATCTGCTGTGCGGCCGCCATGAGCCTTTTGACCGCCGTGGCCTCCTGCGTCGGCGACTGGTCGCCGGCGCACACCTGCACGATGCTGCCGATGACGCGCTTCTGGTCGGGGGCGGGCAAGTGGATCGGCACCGCGATCCCGACCACCAAGGGCCTCTTGCCTTCAGTGCGGCTGACTGCATATCCGCGCTTGCGGATGGCAGCCATGCGTGCGCGGAACTCCTCCCAGTCCTGGCCCAGCCCCGCTTCGGCGATCTGCTGCGCGTCGGCCAGGTAGGTCTGCCGGATCCGGTGCGAAGAAAGGCAGGCGAGGATCACGAGCGACGCCGCCCCTCGGAACAGCGGGAACGGAACGCCCCGCGACCGTGTGAGTGCGACCTGGGCGCCAGCGTGTTCGAGCACGTCAGGCCCCTTCTTGTAGATGCAGAGGACCTGGTTGTTCTGGTTGAGACTTTGCAGCAGCAAGGAGCCCTCATGGGATCGCACCTTCTCGAGGATGTCCCGACCGGCCCGATAAAGAGGATCGGTCAGTTCGAGCAGGCGCTCGAGTTCCACGATGCGTGCACCCAGCGCGTACTGGCCAGCCTGCACGGTGGGCCTGAGCAGTCCCGCTGCGCACAGCTCCTTGAGGTAGCGGTAAGCCGTCGAGCGGGTGTAGCCGAGGCCTTTCACCACGTCGTCGACTTCGATCACCGGCGTCTCCAGTGTGAACAGATCGAGGATCGCGAACGTGCGGGCCAGGCTGGAACTTGCTGCCGTGGCGGCGGCAAGGCGTTCCGGGCGACGGCCCGCCGCGGCAGGGCGCGCGCTTCGCCCAGGCTTGGCTGGACGCGAAAGGGCAGAGGGGGGCTTCAGCCGGATGGGCGACGTCGACACAATCCCAGCATCTTGAACCTGCGACGTTTCCCGTATATTGGGATTTATACCACTCCGCACATGTGGCACGGGGCGAGAGTGCCTGCATCGCGCCGGCGCAGAGGAGGGAGACTCGGACGGTCTGCGTCACCATTGACGAGATGGTGGCGTAAGCGGAGCGCATGCCAGGGGCACGTGCAGTCATGACGCGCGGTCCTGATAACGTCCGCAAGCACGTGAACAACAATGACGCCCTGTTGCGCGCACGAATGTGGCTTGGGGCGCAAGGTGATCGGGACCCACACACGCTGCTTGGCGGGAACGCCGCGTACCGGCGGCCTCTCGGCCGGGAGGTCATCACGTGCCGAAAGGTCGTGAGCGGCGGGGGGCTGGTGGGTGCCTATTGCTCCCGCCTGTACCCAACTGAAGGAATGGTGGCACACGGCGAACAGACCGACGCGCGGGTGCGCCGCCATGGCAAGCAGGACCCCTTGTAGAGCAGCAGTTCCATGAAGGCACAGATTCATTGGGGGTCGGCGCCCTCAATGGAGCTGTCCCAAGGTCCTCGCCAGGATCAGTAGCGCCGCCTCGCGATCGCTCGGGAGATCGAGGTCGAAGGTCCTGGCGTGTTGACCGGCGTCGTCGCTCCACCGCAGCATCAACTGCCTGGATTCGCCGCTCTGGATGCGGCGCGCCAAAACCGCAAACGCCTCTGCCAGCTCAGTAGGGCCTAGTTCGTGTTTCGGCATCGGCGGTTCGCGCACTCAGATCCACAGGATTGGGAGCAGCGGCTTTTATCGGTTTTGCTTGTGCACGCAGCATGAACACGCCCAGTACATGCGTCAGGCTTGCGGTGCCTGCTTGTTGATTTGTACGAGATAGCGCTCGATCGCGGCGGCCACTGCATCGAGGTCGCGACATCGGGCCCATTCGTGCCCGCTATTCGCAACGCGCAGAACAAATTCAGTGGATGTGGTCGACAGGCTCAGCCCATTCGTGCGTGCGAATGTCTCCAGCTGCGAAAAGCGAAGCACTAGCTGGGGCTGTCGGAGCATCGCACATTGTATGTGCGTCGCTCCTGCAGCGCCTCCTCGAACTGCCTGTTGCACCGGACACGGGCGGCTTGGCCGGATCGCGCCTCAGCTTCATCGCAGGTGCGAAGCGGCGCCGCTGACAGCGCCCATCCAGATCAGCTTGGATGTTGCACGTGCTCGCCCAGAATGCGGGTGAGCGGGACGTGTCGGCCGTCGCGCGGTCGGTTGCCCGTGAGGCGGTCAGGACTTGCTGCAGCCATTATCAGGAGAGCTTTGCTTGACGAGCGTCGCCGGCGTGCGGGGAGCGGCACGTGCGTTCCGCTGCGGCAGCGGTTCACGCCCGCGGCCCATCGCCCCGACCAAGCACCTGCTTGCTTGGGCTGGCGTCGTCGGCCAACGCAAATGGGCAGTTCGACAAGGGCAAGCAGGTGAAACGACGGGCAGGGCCCGTGACCGGGCGCTGTAGTGGCGCCTGGTTGCGCAAGACTCCTAAGGGCGTACTTCGCCTGCGCCGCCAGGCCCCCCATCCAGAGCTTTCCGCGCGGCCGGCGCTGAGGCCGGTCCCGGCGACGCAGCGAGGGCGGCCGCGGCCAGCACGGCGACCCCCAGTCCGTATGCGAGCGCCGTCGTATGCAGTCCGAAGTGGCTGGTGAGCAGGCCGGCGACGATGGCGGGAATGCTGAAGGCCAGGTAGCTCGCCACCAGGAACGCCGCCATGAGCGAGGCCCGCTGGTGGGGCTGCGCCAGCGGAACGAGGCTGCGCAACGAGCCGCTGAAGGCCAAGCCGAAGCCGGTGCCGGAGACCACCGTGCCTCCTAGGGCGACCGCAGCCCAAGACCAGTGGACGCCCGCCAGCGTACCGAGCACCCCCAGCACGAGACCGGCGGCGCCCAGTCGGACCGTCCGTCGCGGCGGCAGGTGCCGGCCCAGCGCCACGGCGCTCGCACTCGCCAGAGCCAGCACGCCGAGCAGCACGCCACCCACAAGCGCAGAGTCGTTGCCGGTCACCGCGCGCGCCAGCGTGGGCCCCAGCGAGAAGTAGAACCCTCCCAGCGCCCATTGCGCCGTGTTGACCGGCAGCACCCGTCGCAGTGTCGGCCGTGCCTGCAGCGGAATGGCGATCAACGGAGCGAGCGAGCGCAATGCGCCGGGGCGGCGCGCCGCGGTCTCGGGCAGGAAGAAGGCAGCCACCAATTGCAGTGCAAACACGAGCAGCAGGACGTCGAACACCAGGCGCGTGGGCGCAGGTGCGAACTGCACCAGCAGGCCGGCGGCCAGTGCACCAACGCCCAGACCGACCATGGGCGCCACGCTGTTGATCAGCGGTCCGCGCTCGCGGTGCAGGTCCAGCAGGCCCGCGCCGATGGCGCTGGTGGCGATGCCGGTGGCAACGCCCTGGACGATACGTGCAGCGAGCAGCCAGCCTACCGAGTCGGCTTGCCAGAACAGCACCAGGGCCAGCATCTCCAGCAGCACCGCGCCCACGATCACCTCGCGCCGCCCGCGGAAGTCAGACAGCCCACCGAAGACGACCAAGGCGAGGAGCAGGGCAATCGCATAGCTGGCGAAAACCACCGTGAGCATCAGCGGCGAGAAACCCCAGATGGATCGATAGATGGCGTACAGCGGCGACGGCACGCTGGAGGCGGCGAGGAAGCTCACGAGCAGCAGGCCCTGCAGCCAGAGCGCTCGTCCGTGGCTGAGGGTTCGGAAACTGCCTGCGTGCGCAAGCGCGGGATGGAGGGGATTCTTCATGCGGAACTCCAAGGCGGATGCCTGCCAATCTAAGCGCCGCGCTGCCATGGATAAACAGCGAGCTGCACAACGCACTGTTGGAAACGGCGAGACAGTGCTGGGCAAGCCGGTTGCCTTCGTGGTGCCGGCAGGGTGCTCTGCGCCTCCTTCCTCGCCGCGGGCATCGGTGGGCATCACGCGCTCGCAACCGCTGCTGTCCGCGTGCGGAAGATCCTGCACCGACGTTCAAGGTGCTCGATATCCGCGTATCAGGGACGCCCCGCCGCGGTCATGACCATTCGGCGCCGCGACTGGAGTGCGATCAGACGGTCATGCAGACCCAGCTGCATCGCAAAGTACTTCAACGGCGCCTGCTTGGCCAGTGCAGCGTAGATCGAACGCATCCGCACGAATCGCTCGAGCAGTCCATCGGCGGAGGCGATCTCCTGCAGCCGGGCTTCGGGTGGAAGCGACGCGGCGTAGGCGCCTTCTTCATACCTCCATGGGTTCGCCGCCACCTCGAGTCTCCAGAGCTCCAGGTATCCACTGTCTTGCAGCGCATGTACGGCCGCGAGGTCTAGCTCGGGGCGGCGCAACAGCAAGGCAACCAGCTGTTCCTCGTTCTGCACGTCCTCGCGCGCGAGGCCGCGGATCGCCTGCAGCATCCGGTTGGTGGCAGCCGCCTGCGCCTCCAAGGGACTGGGCGTTCGCGCAAACGCCATCTCGGCCGGCGTGGCTTCGCGCACGGCGTCGGCAACCGGCGCCACGAAGTCCGAGTTGAAGAGGTCGGTGGGGTAGCAAAAGTCGGGATTGCCCACCAGTGCGATGTCCGCAGCGGCGAAGGATTGCGCCACCAGCCGTGAACAGAACTGCCGGTTCTCGCGCAAGCCTCCGGAGCCGCTCCGATGCTTGCGCGACGCTATCGCTTGGCTGATCGAGTACTGCTTGCCCACCTGCGAGCGCGCGAAATCGCAGATCCGGGGTCTGGCATCACGGTGCTCATGGCGCACCAAGCGCAGTGCCAGCGCATGCGCTTGGTGCGCAAAGAGCAGACGCTGCGTGTTGTTCGCGTGCACGCCGCTGCCGTCCGAGTGAATGTAGCTGCCGCGCGCAACGTACAGGAGAGCGTGCGAAAAGCTGCTGCCGGTGAGCCGCCGTATCCCTTTGCTGATCTTGCGGTCCTGGGTCGTGAGGACGATGTCCCCAGGCTGGAGCACGTCGGTGTCCAAGATGTACATGCGCGAGCTCCACTGCGGCTGGCAAGAGCATAGGCCAAGCGTCGCGATGGCAGGTGCCGTTGCGAATTGGTCCCGCCAACCCATTCCGGTGCAAGTCGCACCCTGCTCCGGAACTCGGCTGCTGCGCAGGCCGCGGTTCCTCCCCACTTTGTAGGAGCAGCGGCGAGCCTTTGCGAGGCTATAAACCTCGGTCGTTCCCACGCCAGGAGGCGCAGTGCATCACGTCGACATCAACGGGCGCGCCTGCACACTTCTGCAGCTGTGGACGGCAAAGAACTCGCCCATCGAGTGGCGCGCCAGTGCATGGCTTGGAATGGAACGTTCCCTCCGAGGACCCAGCCATGGCGCTTGAGCCGGTTTTCGCGCGTGGCTGCCAGGGAGACATCGTCCGCGCCCTGCAGGCGGTGCTGCTCAAGACGATGGTGCCAAAGGAAGGCGGGACCGGCACCGAGCCCGCACTTGTCGGCAAGGCCGACGGCGCGTTCGGCGCGGGCATGCAGCGGGCCATCGAGAGAGTTCAGGCAGCTCGTGGGAAGGTGGTCACTGGGGTGGTCGAGGCCGACACCTGGAAGCTGATCATGGGCGCGCAGCCCTGGCCTGACGAGTTCAGCCGCTTCGTGGGTGTCTGCAGCGGCGCCGAGGGCCACGGCTACACCGTCGCCACGGGCAACGAGGACGGTGCCGGGATGACTTGGGGGCTGATCGGCTTCGCCTTGGTTAGCTCCAATGCGGTGGGCAAGCTGCCCAAGTTGCTGCGCTCCATCTACCGGCAGCACAAGGCGCTGTTCGACGAAGCTTTCGGTGCGGAGCGTAGCGCGCAGCTCGTCAACGCACTGAAACTGGACCACGCCACGGAGCCGCAACTCGATCGCGAAAAGCTGCTGCAGTTCGCCATTCCCTTGTCGGCACCAGGGGGCAAGAGACTGCTCGATCCTTGGCAGGAGGCTTTTGCCAAGCTCGGTGGCGCAGCCAAGGTGCAGGCCATCCAGCGCGAACTGGCCGAGAACGACTTCTACAAGCCGGCGATGGTCGCAGCTGGGAAGTACGACGAGTTCGGCATGGCCTGCGAGCGCACGCGGCTGTTTTTCCTGGACGTCCACATCAACAACGGCTCTGTCAAATCCGAGGAGGATGCGCTTGCGCGCGAAGGTATCAAGAAGCTGATGCTCGAGCAGCCGCAGGCCCCCGTCGCGGCCAAGCTGTTGAAGATCCGCAATGCACTGATCGAGCTGCGGGCGCCGAAATACGAGCTCCTGATCCGGCGGCGCAAGTCGACGATTGCCTACGGCGTCGGCCTGGTGTCCAAGGGCATGTTCCTGCGTCTGGATGGCTGGGGCATCGACGTGTCGGAGCCGGGCGCTTCCGCACAGCCGCTGCCCTTGTCGCACGTGGGAGTCACCTTGGACCAGCAGGTGGGCGAATCCATCGCGCGTGCTGCGGCGGCGGCCAAGCTGGGTCTTGCGCCGGAGCCGGCTGCCTATTTCCTTGATCCGCAGCGGACCCAGGAAGGCTCTCCGGAGTGCTTCCCCGCCGACACCGGCATTCGCCTGGCCACCTCCTCCGGCGGGAGTGCGGTCGTCTTGCCCGGGCTGGCCACCGTCGGAGCGGCTGCAATCAACCCGAAAAAACAGGAGGTGTACGACGGCCTGCAGTTGCTTTTTCGTGGCAGGCCGGCCGTGCTGGCCATCAGCGGCCAGTACGTGCACTCCGCGCGCGCGTCCGGCAAAGGCGACGTCGTCGTGCTGCAACGGGCCAACAAGACTTGGGCCGGCCTAGCGCTAAAGGCCAACGATCAATTGCTCGTCATCCGGCAACGCGAGCGCCGGCACGACGCGCAGGAAAGCAGCCTCAACATCAGCGATGTGCGGCGCCACCTCGGATCCTGCCAGCTGCTGCTGCTTTATCTGAGTCTCGGTGTCCCCAATGAAAAGCAGCCGGGCAGCGGTCCGCGCTGGCGCCAGTGGTTGCGGCCCACAGGCGCCAACCCGATCGTGCTGGGATGGTTCGGGGCGATCTCGCCGCCGCGGGATGACACGCAGAAGTCGCTGGCCGATCAGGTCTTTGCGCAGCTGCAAGCGCTGGAGCCGGCGGCGGACTTCGCCACCCTGTGTGCGAAGTATGAGCAGCAGTTGATCCAGCTCTGGGGCGCGGCCTGCCACAACGCGTTTGCCAAGGGCCCGCAGCCGTATCTGTGGCACGCACAGATGCACCCGGGACCCGGTGTGGCGCTCAGCGGTGCGGCTGCCATCGACCGGGCCGGTCAGGCATGGGTCGCCAATCCGGACTTCGGTCAATCGGGCGAGCCGGCCATGAAGAAGGGGACGTGATGCCGACACGGCGCATTCGTGTGGACGGACAGCCCAACCAGTATGTCCTGGTCACCGGGGACACCTTGAAGCCTGTATGGAGCAGCGGTCCAGGCTCCAACCAGCGCACCCTGCGTCTGCAGGAATTCCACGAGGTGCTCGTGGTGCACGGGGAGGTCCGCTACCGCCTGCGATGTGATCCGACGGTGCCCGGGCACGTGCCGGTGCCACCGCATTTTTCGCCACTGGCGGAGATGACCGGTGTCTTCAGCAAGGAGGAGGCCGAGCCGGTTCTGGACAAGCACGGGTACCTCGAATTCATCCTGCACCTGTCCACGCCCTTGGCCCCCAAGGACGAAGGGGTCTGGGTGCGGCTCGGCCTGGAGCTCAAGGACGGAACGCTTGCTTTCCACCGAAAGCGCTGTGGGCTGCGCGTGGCGACCTACGACAGCGAACAGGAAAACTACAGCCCGCCGTGGCTCACCGAAGCAGAGGGACGCTGGACGCTCAAGCACCTGCCCCTGCCTGCCCTGGACAACACGCTTTTGTCCTTCACGCCAGGGAGTGGCCGCAGCATGACGGGAAACTTGCTGCACGTCGATCCGCAGCGGCGTGCCGGCGACACCAGCGAGGCGCGCCTGTCGCTGTACCTCGGAGCAGCGGGCGAGGGTGGCGTGCGGGACGTTCACACGGAGCTGGAGCTGTCCCCGGCTTTCACGCAGCGGGCGCCCGTGAGCGGGTACCCCTTGCGGCTGCACCACGAGGAGCGCGCCAGCGCACCCTTCGTGGCCAAGGCTGCGTTGCTGCAGTGCGAGCAGCACGCCAGGCGCAATGGCTGGAAGTTGCTGTGGCTGCGGGTTGCGGGAGCGCAGGATCCCAGCCACCCGGATGCGCTCACGCTGGAGTCCCTGACCGCGACCCTGCTGCAACAGCACGGCGGCGGGCTTGCAACCACCCGCTCGCGCAATCGCCTGAGCCTGCTGCCCACATGGATTCGCACCGTGCAGTCGGAGGAAACCGTGCTGCTGGAGTTCGACTTGCGCGCGGACGACCAGCAGCGGCTCACCACGACGCAGTTGCAGCGGGTGGGCTTCACCGACAGGGGCTGTGACCTGGAGCTGCATTGCGCTGGGGCGCTTGACATCGATGCGCAGCCGCTGGTGCTTCCGATGCGCGCCGCGGTGGCGGCCAGACCGGTCGACTTCCCTGGCTGCCTTACGCTTTTCAGCTGGGACCTTACGGCGCTCGATCTGGGTCACCAGCCGCAGATCGGCGTGGGCGCAGTGCTGCTGACCGTGGAGACCTGCAAGGATGGGTTCCTGCAGCTCGGTGTCACCGACGACGCCGCGCCTTACCGACGCGCGCGGCTGGTGAGCCACTTGGAGTTGTCCTTCTCTGCTGCGCGTTACACGGCTTTCAGCGTCGATCCTGAACTGGGCTTCGAAACGCAGGACGCGTACACCGCGCGTGGCCGTCCCTGGACGCTCGATCTCGGCACCTCCGAGCCCTGCCTGTTGAACATCGTGGAAAAGGCGAGCCAGTACAGCAGCCGCCTGTTGCAGATGACGCTCAGGCTCCCTCACGAGGGCGAACGCAAGACCGATGTGCTGCTGATCGATCCCGCTCCGCTCACTGTGGTGCGCGTCAACGCCAGCGAAAAGCAGCACGGAAAGGAGATCCTGGCCGAGTACATCGACGATGCCGACCAGGCACCGGAATGGCGCTTTGCGTCCGTGCAAGGAAAGATGCACGCGGTGCTGCCGCCGCAAGGCATCGGCGAGGAGATGGTCAAGGGCAACCTGCACCTGCTGCGGGACGGCCAGCGCCTGCGCGTTCCGCAGGACGACGAGCTGTTCGACTTCCGCCTCACGCCGGTGGCCCGCCTCGTGTTGGACCGCACCGACGTCGACATGGCCCGCTCGGAGGCGCCTTGGTCGCTGCGCCGGCTGCTGGCACGGCGGCTAGGTGCCGTGGGGCTCGGCCTGGACCGCGCCGACTTCGAACTGCTGTACGGCCTCAGTGCGCGGCTGCAGGCGCCGGGTTTGCGCATCGCGGAGCTCGATGGCTTCGTCGGGCGGGTGCCGCTGCCCCAGGACCTTCGCCGTGCGCGCGAAGAAGACCGGGAAAGCGTCGAGCGGTCCCACGGCAGGAACGCGGCGCTGTGGATCGAGGGGCTGTGGCGCCGGCCTTCGTGGTGGCGCGTCTACGCCGACATCGCCCAGCGTGGCAGGCTGGTGCTCGATCGAGGCATCGAGTACCGCTTGCGGCCCACCCGGCAGACGGCGGATCCTTTCGAGATCGGCAGCTACGCGGTGCCGAGCTCGGCAGACGCGAGCCGCGAACCCCTGCGCGGCGGCGTCGACTGGCCGTTCCAGTCGCGCAACATCTACAACGAGCTGCAGCCCACCGCGCCGACCGTGTCCTCGGCGGGCAGCATCGAGGGGCTGGCCTTCGGCAGTCTCGGCGGCGAAGGAGCGCAGACCGCCGCTTTCAACAACGGCAAGACGCTGATCATCACCAGCAGCCGCCAGGGACGCATCGACTCGCTGACGCTGATCCGGGTCGGGCGCATTGCCATGTTGTGGAACAAGGCACGTCACGTGATCGTCTACGAACGCACCACGCGCCGCTCGCCGCGCTACGACCCCTATCCGGGCCACGACCTGGCCGCCGACGACCTGGAACTGCAGCCGGATTTTCCCGGTATCGCCGCCCTGCGCAAAGTGCGCGAGTACGTGGAGATCACCGAGCCGCGCCGCAGCTACCCGGATGCGCGCAGCGAGCGGCCCACGGCCGGCCCGCTCACGCGCAGCGTCTTCAACAGCACCACGATCCCGGTGCGCTCCGACTGGGGGCGAGACATCCGCGACGGCTTCGTCATTGCCCTGCGCGGCCCCGTTCCCCCTTGGCGCGACGACTTCTTCCCGGATCCGCAGGTGTTCCTGGACTTCGCCCGCGCGGCGGACAAGGGCGAGGGCCACATCGGCCAGCGCATCCGCAACACGGCGCAGCTCGTGTTCTTCACCAGCACCCGTGCGCAGGATGGGGGTGACACGGACCTCTGGCCGTCGTGGCCGGAAGTGGACTTCCCGCTGGTGCGACCGATGACGCCGCCGCCGGTGCCCTTCAGCAGCAGCTTCCAGGGTCGCAAGCGTCAGCCCGACGCGGCGCCCATCGAGCTGGGGATGGGCCCCTACACCTTCACGCTCGAGCCTGCAGAGGAGGCGGCGAACCTGCTGCACCAGCGGCCCGTCAAGGGGCTGGAATCCAAGATCTCCAACATCAACCTGGCGCGTGGCCTCCCGGCCGCCGAGCCGGTGTTGAATGCCGCGCAACGTACGGTGGTGCAGGTGACTGCCAATCTCGCTGCCACGCAGTCGGTCTTGCTCGATGGCCTGCAGGAGCTGCGCGCAGAGTTGGCTGAGCGGGTGCGCGGCGGCCAAGCGTTCCCGCTGTCGCAGCAGCCGCAGCTGCAGGCGGACGTGCGCAAACTGCTGGACAACTTGCTAACGGCGGCGGGGACGGTGGGGCCGACGCCGGGCACCACGGTTCCTCCGGGGCGCAGCTGGGCGGACCAGCAGCAGCAGCGCCTGGCCGACTACACGGCGGGCGTTGGGCGCGAGGTCCAGCGGCTGCAGGAGCAGCTCGCGCAGCAGGCTGCTCGGTTGGGCAGTGACCTGGCGCAGGCCCGCGGGGAGGCGTCAGCCATCCTGGATACCGTCGCCAAGCAGGCGCAGCAGCGGCTCGGAGAAGTGGGCTACGTGCCGCAGCACGCGGTCTTTGCGGTGCGCAGCGGCCTGGATGCGGCGCTGAGGCGGCTGCAGGGCCAGCTGTCGCATCTCTTGCTGGTCAACCTGCAGCTCCTGGAGGACCTGCAGCGCCGGCTTGCGCGCGACCCTGATGCCGCTGCGGTGCTCGATGCGCTCTGGCGCGAGGCCATGACGGACCTCCCAGCGGGGCTGCGCCTCATTCCGGAGACCTTGCGCAAGGTCCTGGACGGCGACTTGGCCGCCTGGTTCTCGCGGCTGCCGATGTCCGGAGGCAGCACGGTGTTCGCGACGACCGAGGGCGCGGCCGCGGCCCGCATCGAGGTCACCGCGGGCTGGTTGGCGCGCTGGGCGGACACCATTCCGCCGTTCGACTTGGAGGAGCCGGACTTCACCAACTTGCAGGAGGTCCTGGACCGGGAGCTGTCACCGGCGCTGATCAGCGAAGCACTGGCCGGGCTGCAGAAGTGGATCGACGAGGCAGTAAGGCAGCTCGCGGGTTGGGACAACCAACTGGAGCTGGCTCTGAAGGATCTGCGCGACTGGGAGCTGGGGCTCGCAGCGCGAATCGCCGGCGCGGGAGACCTGAAGCAGCTGCAGGACGCGCTCGCCGACGCTTCGCTCGGCTTGGACCAGAAGCTCAAGCAGGCTGCCGAGGAGGTCCGGAAGAAGATCACCGAGCATCTCGGCGGGCTGGTCTTCGCCATCGACCAGGGCACGCTCGACTCACTGGGCAACTTGCAAACGACTGCCAAGGACGCACTGCAGCAGATGCGCGACCAGCTTGGTGGCGACCTGGCGGGGCTGGAGCAGGCGGTGCGCACACAGGCGGACCTGCTGGAGCGCCACCTGCAGTCGGCGGCGCGCCAAGCGGAGGACTGGGTCAGCCAGCAGGTCGGCAGCGCCTACACCATCGCCAAGGAGAACATCGACAACGGCCTGGAGACGCTGCGGGTGCTGGCCGAAGGGCCGGTGACGGATGCCATGCGCACCACGCGTGAGCGCATCGGCTACTACTTCCACAACTCGGGGGCGGGCGTGCTGCTCACGCGCGCCAGTGCAGTGTTCAACGAACTGCCGGGCGACGTGCTGAACGCGCTGAGCGTGCAGATGCCCTTCGACCAGCTCACCGATCGGTTGAAGGCATCGATCGGCGGCATGCAGGTGCGCGACCTCTTTCCGCGCCTGGCCGGCATCGACATGACCTACCTGCTGCCGGACCTGGACGTGCCGCTGGAAGGGGACCACCAATACGAGTGGCTGCGGCTGCAGCATGGCTTCGACAAGGACCGGCTGCGTGCCTGGGCCAAGGTGCGCATCAACAAGCGCTTCGAATCGGATGCGACGCTGTTCGATCTCGGGCCGGTGAAGCTCAAGCTGCTGCAGCCCCTCTTCGCGGGCGACAGCGACATCCTGATCGAGAAGAATGGGCAGCGCACGCAGCGCACCTCGGCCCTGCTGAAGGCCGACTTCGAGCTGTCGCTCAACGGCCGCGCGATGGTCACCATGCGCGAGGGCGCGGTGAGTTTCGACGAAAGCGGCAAGCTGGATTTCGCGGTGGACGCCGAGAAGATCGAGCTGGCGCAGGAGCTCAAATTCATCACGGATGCGGTCAAGCAGCTGATGCCGGAAGTCGAAGGCTTCACCCTGACGCCGCTGCTGCCCGCCGGCGTGAGCAGCTCGCTGTGCCTGCCACTGCCTGACATCGGCACCGGCGCCTTCACCTTGACCGGGGTGACGCTCAATACCCACCTGGACCTGCGCATGGCCGATGGGTTCGAGATCTCCACCGGGCTTTGGCTGAGCAAGCCCGATCGTCCCTTCGGGATGGCGGTGCTGTTCCTGGGAGGCGGCGGCTGGTTCGGCATCGATGCCACCTACCGCCCGCCTTCGCGCTTCGTCACGCGCGTGTCCATCGGCATCTCCGCGGGAGCCTTCATCGCGCTGAACTTCGGCTTCGCCCGGGGCAGCGCCGGCATCCTGTTCACTGCGTCGGTGGACTTCTTCCGCGACTGGCAGACCGGCGGCGGCTCCACGGCGGTGTCGCTGGGCATCCTGGTGTGGGGCGAGTTCTCCGTGCTGGGCATCGCCTCGGCCTCCATGCGCCTGGTGCTGCGGGTGACCTACGACGATGCGGGTGGCATGGTCGGCACGGGCCAGTTCAGCGTCTCGATCCGGATCTGCTGGTGCTACACGCTGCGCGTGTCGCGCCAGGCGCGCAAGGAGTTCGCCAAGGGAAGCGGCGAGCGCCGTCAGGGGAGTGCGCACACCGCGGCAGCCCTCGGCGGAGCAGGACTGGCCGTTCTCGCCGCGCCCGACGTCGGGGCCGCGCCGCCGCTCCTGGTGCCGCCTGCCGGCGCTCCCGGGTACGCCCAGCTGCTGCGTGCCGCCGACCCATTGAGGGCGGTCGACGATTTCCTGGAAACCCTTGCCATCGTCTCTCCATGAACCCGATTCAGCTCGATCTCAGCTTGTCCGTCGTGGGCCCGCGTGAGCGCCTGCCACGGCTGGAGCGCTGGTGCCTGGCGCTGCGCATCTCGGCCGGCTTTGCGGCCAATCCGGTCACCGACAGCGATGCCCACGCGCTGATCACCGCCAGCCTGCCGTGGAAGATCTGGCCGGGCGACTTGCCCAAGATCCTGCTGGTGGACGAGAACGGCCACGAGCACACCATCCAGGCCGAGCCGCCGCAGGTGGAGGCGCCGGCGTTCCTGGCCGCCCTACAGGCCGCCGTGGAAAGCCAGGGCCAGGCCTTGTCGCCGCACCTCGACTTCAAGGTGTCGGCCGGCCAGCACGAGCGCGTGGTATCCGACACCGAGGCAGCGCCGCGCGCGGTGCCGTGGCCCGGACTCCTGCAGACGCTCACGGATTTGTGTCCGCCCACCCCCTCGGCACTGAAGGCGACCTGGTTCTTCCAGATCGACCGGGATCTCCTGGGTGCCGACCAGGGCGATGGCGCAGGCTGGCAGCTGCGCGATGGTGCCAGCCTGTCGGCAGCCCCGCTGCAGCTCGGGGACGGGACCGCGAAAAAGGGTGCGGCCGCCGGGGGCGCTCGCGAGTACGACTATGGCAACGGGAGCAAGGCCTGGTGCAACGTGCTGGCGCTGGACGGCACCTTGGCGCACGGCCTGGACGAGTTGGACAACTACTGGCTGTCGATCCGGGACAGCCGCGACGACAGCCTGCTGGAGCTGGCGCAGCAAGTGGAGGACGCGCTCGCTCCAGCCGCCCTGGTGGCCACACTGAGCGTGCAGGAGTGGTCCGAGGTGTGCACGGTGCGCGGGCCGGATGGCAGCCGACGCTGCACGCCTGCGGAACTCACGGCCGCACTGGCCGCCTGGAGCAGCAAGGAGTGGCTGCAGAAGTTCGAAGGTAGGCCCGCAGACTTGCGGCGGACGGTGATTCGCGAGACCCTGCAGGGCACCGGTGCGCCCGCCGCCTTGCTGCGCGAACGGTACCGGGTGCATGCCAAGTCACTGCTTGGAGCCATTCTCGACTTGCCGGGCCTGCCCGGCATCGATGGCGAACACTGGCCTCGGGTGGTGCGGCTCCTGAGCGACCGCCTGCTGCCGTCGCTGTTCGAGCGCAGCGAGCCCGGGCCGTGCCAGTCCGGCGAGGGCATCCGGCTGGTGGTGGGCGATGAGCGCCTGCGGCTGGCGCACGAGACCGGCTCGCCAGTGCGCGCCATCGATGACGTTGCCGCCATCCAGTTGTTCGGGCGGCGCAGCTCCGACGCCGCTGCGCTGCGGCCGGATGCGGCCAAGCCCGCCCCTTGGCACCCACTGACGGCGGGCCGGTATGCGATGACCGCGGTGCCTCCCAGGGGCCAGGACGGTCTTGCCCGCATCTTCGGTTGTGGTGCGGCGTACCTGGATGGCGTGCTGTACCGCGAATTCGATTTCGTCGGCGC
Organism: Ramlibacter sp.; assembly: GCA_036263715.1. Lineage (GTDB taxonomy): Bacteria > Pseudomonadota > Gammaproteobacteria > Burkholderiales > Burkholderiaceae_C > Ramlibacter. The sequence goes on along the minus strand of DATAGN010000631.1, from coordinate 18,196 downwards.
CAACCTGGTGTGCCGCAATCCCCTGCAGGGCGCCCACGCCGAGGCACTGGAAAACGCGCTGGAGGCGCAGAAGGTCAGCCTGTTGCTGGCGCCGCCCCTGCGCCTGGCCAGCAGCGATTGGACCTTGCGCGCCGTGCCGCTGCGCTACGGGGACCATTACGAGTTCGCCGCCAGCGTCATCGATCGTGCCGGCGGGCAGGCGCTGGAGCTCACAAGCCCCGGCAAGCCCTGGCTGCCGGACACGGAGCGCTTGAAGGACCTGGATCCGCCGCAGCGGGATGCGGTGCATTTCCTGCGGCGCGTGCCGGTGGGCACCTGCAACGTGCTGCCACCGGCAGGTGGCTGGCCGCAGACACCTGCGGACGTGGTGCTGCGTTGCCTGGAGCAGGCCGGCCCGCTGGCACCGGGGGATCGTGCCGTCTCGGTGTGCCTGGTGCCGGATCCACAGGAGTTCGCCGCTCCCGCGGAAGACGCCCTGCGAGCGGACTGGCCCACGGAGGTGAGCTTCGTCGTGGAGCCGCCGCGCGGTGACGAGCACACGGTGTCGCGCTGGATGATGCCTGCCACCGGACAGACACAGGCGCAGCAGGCCGAGCAGCTGAAGCGGCTGGCCGACACGGTCAAGCACATCCTGGGGCGGCGGCACCTGCGCATGCAGGGGCTGGCGCCCGATGACCAGCCCGACCTGGTGCTGGATCCGGCCGTGAGCGCCATTGGCGTGCGCTGGCAGGCCGACGCCGGGGGCGCCCCGCAGGACCTCGTGCTGCCGCCGCAGGCCACCACCTTCAACGTCGCCATTGGCAGCAGCACGGGCCGCGCGAGCGGGACCGAGTTCACGGTGGCGCCGGGCAGCTGGTTGCGCCTGTCCGTTTGTGCGTTGGTGAAGAAGGCCGACTACGAACGGATGGACGCGCGCGCGTTGCAGGCGCTGGTGCAAGCCGGCGAATGGAACGGCACCGACGGCACTGCGTACATTGCTTTCGAGGCGGACGTGATCTACGTGGAGTGCGCGACCGCCGCCATGCCGGAACTCGATGCATCGCTGCTGATGCTGGCCGAGAACGGATCGGGGGACGTGGAGGTACGGTACGCCTTCGAAAGCATGCCGCCGCCGCAGCGCGCCTTGCTGCCGCACGTCGATCAGATGCGCCTGGACAGCGAGCGCTGGAAGTGGCGAAACCTGCCCATCCCACCGCAACGGCCTTCGGACTTCACCGTGGGGACCGCCGAGTGGCGCCGTCGCTTGGCCAGCGGGCCACCGGCTGCGCTCGTGGATGCCGTCCGGCGCGACAAGGATCCGGAAGTCGTCGGCTACTTCGACCGCCTTTCAGCGCTCGACACGGGCTTCGTGCGCCGTGATCCGCGCAAGGCGCGCTTCCCGCGTGACGGCACCGGCGAGACGGTGCTGTTCACCGACGGCCGCGAAGGCATCACGCCGGCGGACTACCTGCGCTACACCTGGACCTTGCGATCCCGGTATGCCGGTGTGCTCGTGCGGCCGGAGCGCAGCACGCAGGACTGGCGGCGCATCGCCACGGCCTTCCGGGGCGACAGGACGCGCATCAAGCCGCCGCGCGTGCTGGCGTTGATGCCGCTGCTGCAGCCGGTGCAGGCCTCGCCCCGCGCCAGCACGGCGGGCGAGGGCACCCCCTTCCTCGTGGTGTTCGATGAATCCTGGTTTCGCGAGTACGGCCTGGGCGAGCGCGTGGGAGCGCGGATCGCACGCGTCAAGCGCGAGATTGGTGAAAAGACCCAGCCGCAGGAGCGGCGCTTCGGGCCGCTGCCGGACCACAGCGTCACGCCTTCGGGCATGCCGGACCGGCTCTTGGAAACCGAGCTGGATTGCTTCGGGCCCTTTGGCTTCACGCTGGACCGTGGCGACGACCAGGCGCTGGCCAACGCCGCGGGCTTCGTGGTCTACCCGCCATCGGGCACGCCCGCCCACTACAACCTGTTCGTGGAGTTCGAGCGGCTGCTGGATCTGCCCTCAGGTGGCGGCACGCCGCTGCACAGCGAGTTCACCGAAGCGCTGGCCCTGTACACCCTCCCGGACAGCGCCGCCTTGTGGCCCGAGGCCGGGGACAGGCTCACGCTGCGCGCGAGCAGCGCGCAGGCAGGCAACAAGAAGTTCAAGTACAAGGCGGCCCGGCTGTCGCTGGTGCCCTTCACCGGTGCCACTGGAGCGGTGCTGCACCAGTACCGCTACCTGCTGATCGTGGGACGGCTGGCGCTGGACGGGGGACGCGCAGTGGAGGTGTTCCTCCCCGCCAATGGCCTGTGGCTGGAAGCTGGTCAGGCCCACATGCTGGCGGCGGTGAAGCAACCCGCGTACACGCACGGGGTGGTGCTGGAGATCCTGCTCAGTGGCCGCCACGCGCGGGGCGCACCGGGCGGGCCGCTGGCCCGTGCCGCCGACCTGCGGGAGCTGTTTCGCATGCTGCTCCCGGCGCGCGACCCTGGGGCGCAGTTCGAAAAGGACGCGCTTGGGATGATCCGCCGCGTGTCGCCGGTGTCGGCGCTGCGCTTCGAGTGATCGGGGGAGTGCGAAGTGGCAGCTGGCCGGGCATGCAAGGGCAGGCGCAGCCTCGTTGATCCGACGGCGGGACTTCACGGTCGCGGGCATGCGTCGCAGCCGGCGAGGGTGCGCGCATGACATTCACGCGCCACTCCTATCCGGGTCTGGTCTGCGAGCAAAGCCAGGCGCAGCAGCGGCTGTTTCGCCATTACCGCGGCGCCGGCAACGCCTTTGACGTGGTGGTCGTGGGCTCCGGTATGGGCGGGGGCGTGCTCGCTGACGACCTGGTCGAGCGGCTTGGCGCGCGCAAGCGCATCCTGGTGGTGGAGGCCGGCTCCTTCCTGTTCCCCACCCACGTCTACAACGTCAGCCGCTTTTCCAATTCGGATCTGGCGCGGCGCTTTGGCTGCCGAACCTTCGCACAGCCAGCAGGCGACTCCGGCGCCTACCACCACATCGGCGAGGAGCTGCAGCTGAACCTCGGCGGTCGCTCGCTCTTCTGGTCGGGGCTGATTCCGCGCATCCAGCCGTGGGAACTGCAGTTCTTCCCCGAGCGTGTGCGGCAGGAGCTGCAGGAGGCGGGATGGCTGGCGCGTGCGGGCGACCTGATGAACGAGTCGCGCACCATGGGCGACACGGCGCGCGATGTCGTGCAGCGCCTGCGCGCCTCGCCGCTGAGCGAGGATTTCGACATCCGCCAGACGCCACGTGCCCTGCACCAGCCCTACCTGAACGAGGACGGCTCGCCCGCCAATAGCTTCTTCACCGAGCCCACGGGCGTGTTCAACACCGCGGAACTGCTGATCAACCAGATCGGACAGCCGTCGGCGCACCCGCAGCAGGACGACCAAGGTCCCGGGTTGCACCTGCTCCTGAACCACTACGTCGAGGACCTGCAGCGCCAGGGCAGCGCCTACCGGCTGCTCGCGCGCAGCACCCTGGACGAACAGGTTCGCTGGATCGAAGCGCCGGTGGTGGTGCTGGCCGGCGGCTCCATCGGCAGCGCCAAGCTGCTGCGCCGCTCGACCTTGTTTCGCGACCTTGATGCAGACGTCCAGCGCCTGGTCGGCCGGGGACTCACGGACCACCCGACGACGCACACCGTCAATGCCTTTGCCCGCGCCATCGGCGGCGTCCCGCTCACGGGCGACGCGCACGCCAAGATCATCTTCTACTCGCGCGGGCGGCGCGGCGCGCAGCAGCAGGTCCTGTTTCCTTTCAACGTGGAGATGAACATCAACCACGAGTACTGGCATGTGCGCGATGACGATCCATCGGAGAACGCTCCGCCGCCTCGCGACCGCCCGGCACGCATCGACCTGAAATTCAGCTTTGGCAACTGCCTGCAGGACGAAAACGAGATCCGGGCCGCTCCTCCCTATGGCTACCTGCCGGAGATCGCGTTTCGCAACCTGAGCTGGGCGGCGCACCTAGCACACGAGCGCTTCCCGGCGCTGGCCGGCTGGAACAAGTCGACTGCGCAGGTCTGGGACACGCTCAACGACACGGCGCGGGCCATCTTCTTGCAGTTCGATACGCACGGCGTGGCGGCGCGTGCCGAGCACGATGCGAAATACGGACAGAACGGGCTGGGTTTCGGCTGGGGAACGGTGCACCACGCGGTGGGCACACTGCGCATGCCATGGCGCCCTTCGCTCGATGCACCCTGGGCAGCGACCTCCGTGGTTGACGAAGACCTCCAGCTGCGTGGAGCCGACAACCTGCACGTGTGCGACATGTCGGTCCTGCCTTTCAGTTCGGCGGCCAATCCGGTGCGCACGCTGGTGGCGCTCGCGCTGCGCTTGTCCCGACGCCTGGGGTGAGTGGGCGCGCCCTGTGGTGGCTCGTGCGCACAAGGAGGCACAGGCCGCCGGGGCCCCGGTCGCAGGGAAGGTGGGTCAGTTGCGTGCCGTCAGCGCCCTTGGCCTGGCTGCCGTTTGCGGGTTGTGCCTTCGGCCGGTTTGGGCTTGGCGCCAGCCTGCTTCTTCGTCGTTTTGGCAGCGGCCTTCTTCGCTGGCGCGCGCCTGCTGGCGGGTGCGGATGCAGCGCGCACCTGCGCGCTCGCGAGCACGAGCGGCTGCTCGGTCGACGGAACGCTGACGCCGCGCAGTTCGTCCACCAGCCGCGAGACGGCCATGGCCGCTGGCAGGGTCTGCACGTCGCGAGCGAAGTAGCTGATCTTGCTGTCGCGAGCGACCTGCGCGCCGAAGGTTTCCGACACCCGCTTGCGCTGCACGCGCGCTGCCGGATTGAGGCTGCCGGCATAACAGATCGGCACCCGCACCGTTCCGGAGTTCTGGCCGTCGTCACCCACCACGATGGCCAGGTGACCGTTGCTGCTCTGAAGTTCGGAGGAGGTCATGCCGGCCACCACGAAGCGGCCCGCCTTGGCGCTGGCGATCGCCTGGTCGTGCGAGGTCCCGAGTTGCGTCCAGTCGCCGGACTGCCGCAGCAGCGCAACGATGCGGTCGGCGTTCATGTTGGGGCCGGTGAACAGGTCCGGGTCGAAGAAGGGGGCCGAGACTGCCTTGACGTACTTGTTGCAGTCTTCGGAGTTGGGTCCAAAGGCGAGGGCGCATTCGGCCAGGATCTCGTCGCGTGCGTCAGGCATGGTGTGCTTTCAGGAGGGGGAGGAGTACCGGTGTTCCGGGCACGCTTCCGCGCGCGGTCAGCCGTAGAAGTCGCTCCAGGTCATGCGCACCATGCCGGGAGGCGTCGCTTCCCCGGCGACCGCGAGCCGCATCGGAGCGTCCTCGCCGACCGGCCGCGCACGCGTGTCCCAGTCGTCCAGGAAGACCTGCTGGTAGTACTGCGCCACTTCCGCGTTGTGGATGATCACGCCTGCATCACGATTGCGCAGGACGCCGTCGGCCGACCAGTTGGTGCTGCTCACCAGGACACTCTCGCCGTCGACGATGATGCCCTTGTTGTGGATGCTGCCCTGAACGCGGAACACGTCCTGGTTGAAGCCGGCCTGCACCAGCAGCCGGATCTTGTCGGCCGCGGCGTTGTTGCCAAGGATGATGCGCATGTCCAGGTCCTGGCGGGTGCTCAGTTCGGCCAGCTGGAGCAGCAACTTGCGAAAGCCGGCGTCCTGCTCCTTGTCGCTCCAGTTGATGTAGGCGAACTGCAGGTACAGCGACGAGGAGGCGCGGTCCACCAGCTTGTTGACGTGCTTGAGGTAATTGTCCGGGGTGAGCACCGGCTGTACCTTCACCGGCTGCTTCTTGAGTGGCAGCCGCGCCGGCTCGGTCGGATCCGCGGGAGCGGCAAGGTCCACCGCCACGCTCACCAGCGCGTCCAGCGGCACGAAGACATCGGGCAGGCCCGTGTCCATCGGCACGGACAGGGCGGCGTCGCTTGCGCCTTCCTCGTGCTCCGCTTGCGAGGCCTGCAGGTCGTGCAGGATGTACTGCTCGAACACGCGCGCCAGTTCCTCGTTTTCGCAGACCACGTGCCATTCGCGGTTGCCCTTGCTGAACATGCCCTTGGCCTGCTTGGGATCGGCGATCGGGTCCAGGTCGGGCTGGCTGCGCTTGCTCCAGTTGCCGCTGGACAGCCAGAAGGCCTTGTGGTCGCGCACGGCCACCTTTGGGTGGTAGGCGCTGGCAAAGCGGCGGCCCTTACCGCATTGCACCAACCAGGCCGTCAGGCCTGCCTTTTGCAGCGGTCGAAGCTTCTTGCGGACCTCCTGCTCCTCGGTGTTCATGCCACTGTCCCAGCTCAGGGCCGCGGTGACGCCGCCCTTGACCACTTCGACGAAGGTCTTCAACACGTGGCTCGCGTTGAAGTCGTACATCGCCACTGTCAGATCCTTCTTGGTGGCTTCGAGGAAGGGCTGCAGCACCGGCCAGCCGGCGTCCGGCCCGACGTGACACAGGAACGGTTTGTCCACGGTGTAGATCTTGTCGATCGGCTTGCCGGCGGGGGGTTTGTAGACAAGGTGAGTGGCACTCTCCGCTTGCGCGGCTGCGATCTCGTTGAACTCGGGCCTGGCGGCCAGCTGCCGTTCCGGGTCGGCTTGCATGACGCTGACCCGGTAGCGACCGAGCTGGCGCGGGACACGCTCTTCAGGCAGGAGTTCCGCCGGGCGCCTCTTGTGATCCACCAGCACGATCACCGCGGGCTCGCGCAGGAAGCGGCCGCCCACCAATGGGAAGCCCGGTTCGGCAGCGACGAATCCTGGCAGCTTGGCCAGCGCGTCCAGGTGCTTGGCTATTTCCTGCTGCACGGCCTGCTTGGCGGCAGCATCAAGGATGTTCATGGATGCTCCTGCGGCGAGATCGCGCGCGGACGAGGCTTGGCTGGTGGCCGGCAAACGCCGCCCGCAGGCAAGATCAGGAGATGGTGGGGAGCTGGCGCGAAAGAGCGACGGACTCGACAGCGGGATCTGCTTCCAGCCGCTTGAGGTCGCCCACGGTCATCTCGGCGGAGAACAGGTCCGGTGCGATGCTGGAGCGCACCGCCACGTAATCCGGCTGCTCGGCGCCCGGGCGCAGCTTCACCAGCACGAGCACGCGCTCGCCGAGCACCTTCACAGGTGCGGCGGAGAATTCCATCTTCTTGAGCGAACGCAGGTCGAAGGCCATCCAGTGGTACGTAAGGGCGGCAGCCCAGAATACATCCCCTGCAGGCATTATGCAAAACACAGGTCCACCGGCGGCCCGCAGCAGGGGGTAGGGTAGGGGGGAAGCTCATCAGGTCAAACGGCCGCGGCCGAGGCCCGCCCATCCCCGAGCTGTGGATCCCAACCGGCGGGGCCAGTACCCGGCTTGACGCCGGCCTTAAGCCTGGCCCGGATGTCGTCCGCGCTGAGGTCCTTGCCTTGCCGCCTGGCCTGGGCCAGCATCAGCGCGATCAGTCCGGTCACCGCCGGTGCGGCCATGCTGGTGCCCGACTTCTTGACGACACCGTCGCGGGTGCGCGACTGCGCGGCGCGCACCTGGGCGCCGGGCGCGGAGACTTCCGGCTTCGGGCGCCCATCGCGCGTGGGGCCGGCGCTGCTGAAGGACGCAGGCGGATGACCGGTCTTTGCGGCGTCATAGGCCCCGACCACGATCGTGCGGCGGCCGGTGGAGAGCGAGCCGAGCAAGTGTGACTTGACCGGCGCCGTGAAGGAGGCCTGTCCGCGGTCCTGGCGCTCCAGCCAGGCATGGAAGGTGATGCTCGCCGGCGTCAATGCGGTCAGGCGCACCTTGACCAGGCCGTCCGGCCATCCCGGCGCCAGCCAGATGCCGATCACGTTGTCCTTGTTGTTCGGATCCGTGATGCGGCTGCTCAGAAAGGCCGCGATCTGCCCGTTGGATCCCAGGGGGAAGTTCTCGCCAGGTCCTACGGAAGCCAGCACCGTGCCGTCGGGGCCGAGCAGGTCGGCCCGTAGCCGGCCGTCTCCCGGGTACCACAGCTCGAACTCGCCGCCGATGCCGTTGACCGTTTCGATTTCGACATCCAGGCTCTCGTCGGCTGCGACGGTGCCCATGGTGTGCACGTCGTCGCGCTGCGCATTGCCGGCGGCGAGCACGATGGCGCGGTTGGAACGCTGGGCGACCAGGGCGTCCATGCCTTGTTCCACCAAGGAGCTTCCGTCATGCGGGCCGCCGTTGGTTCCCAGGCTCAGGTTCACCACGCAGGGACGGTCTCCCGCCGCCTCGAAGATGAACTTCACCGCCTCCAGCATCTGCACCGAATCCCCGAAGTTCTGGAAGACGGACTGGTGACCGCCCCAGGCGATGTCGCGTGCAGCCATCTCCACGAAGATCAGGTCTGCTTCGGGAGCCACACCGGGCAGTCCGCTGCCGCGACCGTTGCCGCCGGCGATGTCCATCACGTGGGTGCCGTGGGACCCCGGGCTGCCGGCGGTGCCGATGCCGGGGTCGTAGCCGAGCGCGGCATAGGGATCGGACTTTTTCAGCGCCTTGTTGATGTCCGCCGCCGTGAAGAGGCGGCCGTAGCCCAAAGGGCTGGCCGCGTTCGCTGGCGCGCCTTGCTGCCAGAGCGCCAGCAGCCGCGTCTTGCCGTTGGCCTGCAAGAAGTTCTTGTGGGCGAAGTCGCCGCCGCTGTCGACGATGCCGATCACGACGCCGGCGCCACCGCCTGTGGCGGCAGCATCGAGGGTGCCAATGTCCATGGCGGGCAAGGTGTTGGCGAGCGTCGGATGGACCGGCTGCGAGGCCTTGAGGCTCAGGACCGCGGGGTGCTGGCGCACGGCCTCGGCGTCCATCACTGGGATGCGGCCCGTGACCAGGACGCCACCGAGCTCCGAAGGGCCGATCTCGGCGCCCGGGTCCACGTCCGGAACGTCCTTCCAGTCGGCGAAGCTCGTGACCCGCGCGATCACGGCTACTTCGTCGCCGCTGGCCGACGAGATCGGCATGCCTTCCTTGCCGGAACGCCGGTTCATGATCGCCAGCTGCAGGCGGGGATCCATCGAGGTGGCCACATCCAGCGGCATCCGGCTCAGCGCGCTGATCGCGAGGTCCGCCACCGGCGACAACTTGGTGACCAGGGCGTTCGCACTGCCCGCAATGGACGCAGCCAATGCGGCGGTCGCCGCCGCGAGCGTGCCGGCCGCCTCGCCGGCCGCGCCGGAGACACTTTCCACCTCGCCTGTCATGGCGGCAGCCATGTCCGGCGGGATCGGTACCCACGTGTTGCCCAGTTTCAGTTGGCCCGACACCGCCAAGCGTACGGTCTCAGAAGCGACCACCGGAAAGGAGGGCAGCTGCGGGAGTCCTTGCTTGCTGACAACGAGTGCTCTTGTGGGCGACGAAGACTTGCTGCTCTTCTTACGACTGGCCATGGAATGCCTTGTGGTGGTGCGCGTGCGCAGACTGCGCACTTATAGAGAGGCTCGCGCGACTCGCCATCCCCTAATTGCAGGGAGCCGAGCCGCGGCAGCAGCGATAGTCGGCATTACCATGCCTGCTCTCCTAGGAATGTTTGGTTGGCTGGTCGCAAGCAACACTACATCCTTCTGCGCGGCTTCGAAGCTGCCAAGGCCGGCAAGCACTCCCAAGTCCTTCTGTTTCGCAAGGACCGGCCGCCCTATCTCTGCCGTAGAGGGCGTCGCCTCGCAGGGATTTCTATGCCACCCCTGTGGCCGGCGAAGTCACCCTGGACGATCTGATCACCGATTACGAGGCTGCGGTGCTCACCCCGGCCATTGCAGCATTGCGGGACGGCCCGGTCGGTCCAGTGGACGGTGAGGTCGCCGCTTCCGCCATTGGTCACCTGAGCATCCGCTCCGCGTTCATCCGCGGCTCCTTTTCCGGCGCCGCCAAGCGGTGCCTCGAGCACTTCGCCGGGCGGCTCGAAGGCCATGAGTCCACGCGAGAGTTACTGGGCCTCGATGCGGCCGATCCTCAGTCGCTCTTGGAGAAGGCGCTGCAGGAACAAATGCTCGCCGACCTGGGTTTTCTGAGCGAGACGCAGCGGGAACAGCTTGGTCGAATCGTGAAGTTCAGGCTGCGCGAAAGGTTCCAGGAGGCGTTCGGCGAACTCAGTGCCACCATGCGGCAGCACATGTCCACCTTTTCCGAGCGCATGCCGCAAGCGCTAGCCGGTGGGCATGTGCGCGCGCTCGAGAAGGAGCTCGTGCCGAAACGGCGTGCACAGCGGCTTCGCTCCTTCTCGTGGAACTTGCACGAACTTGACGTCCGCGCACACCTCATCTTGCCAGACTGCCTCGCGATGGCCTCGCCGGGGAACAACGGCGCGAAATGGATGCCCTATGTGTCGGAGGACGACGAGACGATCACTGCCGTAGCCATGCCGGTCAGCGCGACCCGGGTGCTGATTGGCGGCGATGGGGACGGGCCCCCCGACTGGCACGCTCTTAACAGAGCGAGCGCCGCATGCGCCCTGGACTTCTTCGTCAGCTCCCGCAACGAAGAGAGCATCGCAACCCTGGCGGATACCATCGGCGAAAGCGTCTCGGGGTTCTCGCTTCAGATGGTGGAAGACGAAGCCTTTCTGGCGCCACCTGTCCCTGACCTTAAAACGCATGCCGGTCAGGCGAGCGCCCTGCCACGCGTGCAGTCCGAACAGGGCCACTCGGTTGGGCGTCAGGTCGAAGAGGCACTGCTCGCTCAGATGCGCCGGCTTGAGATCGCCCGATGCCTATCATATCTTGATGCAGTGGTGGTGACCCCGCACGTCGCTGATGCGCTGAAACGGCGCGGCGTGCAGCTCAATGAGGTCGGCGCCCAGAGCGAGCAATATGGGAGCTGCTTGCCAGCAAACGCGTGATCGCGCCTGTCCTGCGTGGTGTTATTTCCGCTTGAATTGGCAAAGCTGCTGGCCCGTGGGCCGGAGGCACAGGCGAGAGCCATCGCCCCCCTTTTTCGGCATCACCTTGGGCGAGCAGCCTTCTTGCATTTCCTCGCTGCTGCAACGGCGTCTGAGGAGCTCACGCGTTCCCGGGAGCCTCTGGAAGCTGCTGCTTTACCTGGCGCAGAACGCCGCATCCAACTACTTCGGTGCTCGACTGGCCAATCCCGAAACGATGGATGCCGCAACGCTGCGCCAGGCCTTGGCGGCGCCCGCCAGCTTCTTCGTCATGCACCTGGCCGCGTTGCAACGTGCGCGGGCCGAGTTCCAAGCAGATGGCAACCCCGATGCCGTGTTGCTCGCCATTGCAATGCATGTTGACGGCCTGCTGTGCACTGCGGCTTCCAGTTGCGTCCTCCGCGGGCTGGACGAAGGCGCTTGGAAAGATTCGGAGTGCGCGCATGTTCTAGATCGTGAGGGTCTCACTGACTGGTTTGCGTTGTTCGCGCGCGATCTGGAGGCTTGCTTCGCGTCCCCGCACCGCTGGCAGGGCTTGCAGGAGGTGATTTTCAGGTGCTCACGCTGAGCGCCTGCTCTGGGGTGTCGGACTCTTCCTGTCGCCCGCCCCGGGGCAGATCTGGGTGGAGGCCGCCAACGAGCAGGGCTTGGCAGTGGTAAATACCCTGCTGCGGGGACGCGGCTGCAGCGTGAAGTCCTAGCGCCACGAAAGGAGCCAAATGCTTCGTCATCAGGCGGCTGGAGCGGGTTTGCCGGCCCGGCGGGGCCGCGGCGGACCTGCGAAGCAGAGCAACTTCGACTTCGATGCCAGTAGATCGACTGAGCGGAGCCAGACGACAATCGGCTGACATGGGAACGTTTACAAGAATCCACCACTCCACCGGCTCCACTGCTTTAAACGTCGTCTTCGTCCACGGGCTAGGGGGCGATTCCCGACAGACGTGGACCCATGCCCCGTTAGCTGCGGATTCCTTTTGGCCCTCCTGGGTCGGAGCAGATGCGGATTGCAATGTCTGGGTGTATGGCTACGGCGCTGCCGTTTCCGGGTGGAGCGACCCCGCGATGCACCTAGCCGAGCAGGGCAACGCGTTCCTGCAGGGCCTAGCTCTTGACCCTGCGCTGCGCGGTGGCGGGCTCGTTCTGGTGGGGCACAGCCTGGGCGGATTGGTGATCAAGACCGCGATGGTGCATGCAGCCACCTTTGGCGACGAGAATCTGGAAGGCGTCCTTCGGAGAGTTGCTGGTGTGGTGTTCATTGGTACGCCCCATCAGGGTTCCAGCTTGGCGAGCATTGCCGCGCTCGTTGGCGGGCTGCTGCGCACCAATCCGCAGGTTGTCAACATGAAGGCTGACGATCCAGCGCTTCAGACCTTGAACACCCAGTTTCGAAACGTGGTCAGCTTGCGGGCTGTGCCCGTACAGGTGTACTACGAAACACGAGGCGTTCTGATAGGCCGGAACATCTTCAAGTTTCGGCTCGGAAAATCAGTGGTGGTCGTCGACCGCAACAGCAGCGACCCACAGCTGCCGGGCGTCACCCCGGTGCCACTGGAGCTCGATCACATCCAGATTGCTAAACCACGCACGCGCAAGGACCCGCTCCACACGGGAGTGCTGACTTTTCTGCGCACCGTGTCGCAGGCGCCGAACACTGTGGCGATGACACGTGGCGGCGAAGCGGACCTGCTGTCCGCCCAAGCGCGCCTCGCGTCCCTGGAGGTTCTCAACTGGCCCAGCACGCTTCCTGGAGGGGCCTGGATCCACCGACCTGAACTGGAGCAGGTGCTGACTAGTTGCGCCGCCAGTGAGACGTCCATCACGCTGCTGCTCGGCGAGCCAGGTTGCGGCAAGTCGGCGCTGCTTTCACGTGCGTCCAAAAGGAAGATCGATGACGGCTGGAGTGTCCTGGCGGTCAAGGCCGACCGGCTGCCGGACACTTGTACGGATGCCGAGGCGCTGCGCCTCGCGCTTGGCTTGCCCGTGCCCGTGGCACAAGCCGTTCAGACGATGGCTGCGCATGGTCCCGTCCTGCTCGTCATCGATCAGCTCGACGCCTTGGCGGATCTCGTGGTGCAGCATTCCGCCAGGTTGCGGGTGTTGTTGGAGGTCATTCAGACCGTGGCGGGTGCCAAGAACGTGCATGTGCTTGCGTCGTGCCGCACGTTCGAGCATCGCCACGATCCGGCCCTGCGCAATCTTGAGGCTCAAGCGGTCACCCTGCAACTTCCACCTTGGAGCTTGATCGAGGCGGAGTTGCAGGCCCGGGGTGTCGCCCCAGGCGCTTGGAACGTGGAGTTGCAGGAGGTGCTGCGCTCGCCGCATGCGCTGGACCTGTTCCTACGCCTGCTCGGAGGTGCAGGCGAAACGCACCTGCTACGTAGCTTTCAAGCGCTGCTGCAGGAGCAGTGGACCCGTGAGGTCGTGCTGGCGGATCCCTCTGGAGGCAGAAAGGCGGCGTTGCTCGAGATCGCCAATGAGATGGCAGCACGCGAAGTCTTAGTACTGCCTTCTTCTCTGGTGGAACATAGGGGCGCGCAGATCACCGCCTTGGTCGCTGCGGGAGTGCTGCGCCAAGAGCCGACGGGTCGCATCGAGTTCAGGCATCAGACGCTGTACGAGTTCGTTCGCGCCAAGACCTTGCTGGAGGAACCAGGCAGCCTCACCAGCACCGTGTTGCGTGGCCAGAGCAGTCTGCGCATCCGCCCGCAGCTCTGGCACGCCTTGGGCTATTTTCGGGAAACGTCGCCGGAGAGCTACTGCGCGGAACTGCAATCGCTGTGGTGTGCGGATCTGCGTACCCACTTGCGCCTCCTTGTGATCGAATTCCTCGGAAAGCAGCAGGACCCGTTGCCATCGGAGATCGCATTCATTCACAGTCACTTAGGCGAGGACCTGTTTCGTTCCCGCTTCGTTACCGCGGCCGCAGGGAGCCGAGGGTGGTTTGCCATTCTGGCGAGAGACTACCTTGCAGGGTGGATGACAGCCGCGCCAGAAGCGCTGGGCTCAGTTGCAAGACTGCTGGAGATGGCGATTTCCTCGAATGCCGACGACGTCGTTCGCTTGCTGGGCGCAGGCTGGCTGCAGGATCCTCAGTACGATGCTCTGAGCTTTCGGGTCCTCGCGCTGGGCAACGCAGTTCCCGCTCCCGGTGCCTGGATGGACGCCGTGTCGCTGCTGCTTCGGCGGATGCAGCTTGCGGACTGGGCTATCGATCATGTGGTGAGCGTTGTCAGCGCCGCTTACCCGAGGCTGGCGCCGGCACTGTTCGCGCATGCTTGGCACGGCCGGGTGCTGCGGGTGCGCGCGATCGAGAACGCGGAGGAGCGCGAACAGGGCAAGTCTGCGCTGCTTGGCGGCACCTTGTACAGCCTAACTGCTGTGGCCGAGGCAGCACCGGAAGCATTCGTGCGCGAGGTTTGGCCTGTCTATCGGGATGTGCATGATGTGCTCGCTGGTGGCGAGGCTTCTCCTGTTCGCTACAGAGGATCGCCGGGCTTCGATCCCGCCGACCGGGCCCACCGATCCGAACGACCTTTGCGCGAAGCGATGCGGATGGCCGCCGTCGAGTGGGCCAGCGCCAGCCCGTCCGACTTTCTCGCCTTTGTGCAGCAGGAGCAAGCGACCGATTTATTGGCGTTGCACCGCCTGCTGGCGCACGCACTCGCCTTGTGCGCGGCGGCCCACCCGGCTGCTGTCTTTGACTACCTCAGGGAAGATAAACGCCGCTTCTGGCTGGGCTCCTACGAGGACATGCACCGGGAAACGACGGCGCTGATCCGCGCGATCGCTCCGGTGCTTACCGCCTCCGATTACGCAGCGCTCGAGGACCTCTTGTTGCAGTGGCGGCCGTATGACGGCCTTGCCCCGGACGACGACGCCGTCCAGCGGCAAGAGCGAATTGCGTCAGGACGTCGGCATCGACTGCGCCTGTTGCGGGCTTTGCCGCAGGAAAGAATGAGCACCGCTGCCCGCAACCATCTCAGGGAGGAGGAGCGTGCCTTTCCGCATGCGCCCGATCATGACGTGAGCTTCAGCGGGGTCCATTCTGTGGGAAGCCCTGTCTCGTCGGCAGAGATGGCGGTGGCAGCCGACACGCACATTGAGAACTTGTTCGCAGAATTACCCGACGGCACCGGTTGGGATCACCCCCGATCGCGTTTCAAGGGCGGCGCGATCCAGGCTGGTACGGCCCTTGCGGAGTTGCTCCCGAAAGACCCGGCGAAGGTGCTTCGAATCACCCGCCGGATGCGCCCAACTGTCAATGAAATTCCAGCAGGTGCTGTCGTGCGGGCGCTCGCGCGATCCAATCAGCCACCGCAAGTGCTATTCGATCTGGTGCGGGACTTGGTGGAAATGGGGTTCAACACGCCAGGATTTCGTTCTGATGTGGGATTTGCCCTGGAGGCGGTGGTGAGTCGGGAAACCCCGTTGCCGGCCGCGCTGTTGTCCACGGTCGAAGAGTGGCTGGCAACCGGCGATCCCGGCGAGGCGGAGGACGAGAACGGCCCAGCGGCGGCGTCGCCAGAAGCTGATGGGCCGGGACGGGCGTCCTACTTGTGGGGAGCGCCCCGGATGGCTGCAGTCCCAAGCGGAAGTTTTCCGCTGCTCGCAACGCTCAGTAAAGCGTATCTGTCCGGAGACCCGCCGCAGATCGGTCGCTGGCTCAGCGTTCTCCGCCAGCAGCTTGGCCGTCGGCACCCGGCCGGCGTGTGGAAAGCTATGTCTTGGGACTATTTGCACTGGCTCGCACAGGCCCCGCGCGTTGAGGCCGAAGAGTTCCTGAATGCGCTCTTCGAGCAGTATCCCGAGGTCCTTGCAAGTGCGGATGGACTCAATCTTCTTGCCGCAACGTTCAAGTGGGCATCGACCGAGCGCGTCTATGCATGGCTAGATTCCCTGACTGCGCTGCCCGGCACTCAGCAGGCCGCGGGCGAGTTGCTGGTGTTTCGCCACGTGCTCTATCCGGCGGACCGTCGCACTTCCAGTGCAGTGGTAGATGCGGTTGTGGCGAACGCGGGGCCGCGCACTGTGGGGATCGCGCACGGGGTGGCGCACATGTGGGCGCAGCCGGTGCCACGGCCGGTGGTGCATCCATATCTGCTTGCCTTGGCTAGGTCAGAAGACGTGGAGGTGCTGACCGCACTGGCCGAGGTGTTCCGTGGCTCCGGCTTTCGTCCGGGTGCAGAGACTGGCGAACTGCTCGATGTCTTGACGGACCACGCCGGCTTGTTGCAATGCGCCGAGGCAGAGCGCATACCGGAGTTGCTCGAGACGCTCGTCCTCGCCGAGCCCGATCGAGTGTGCAAGCTCGCCAACAAGATCCTTGACCTGCACACCCGGGAGCTGGGCGACATAAGCACTTCCTGGTATCTGCGCTCGGATGCGCTGATTGGAGTTGCCCTGCGGCTGCAGGATCTTGCGGCGCACAAAAGCGACGGCGCACTCCTGTTCGAGCGGATGCTCGACAGCAACCTTCCACAGGCCATCGAAACGTCCATCGCGCTCGACAAGCGAACTGTGGCGGGCGCCCATGCAAGCGTTCCGAGACGCCGAAGGCAGCCGCGCCGCTAAGCGCGTGGACTGCGAGGCGGCCAGCCACCTTGTTGTCAGCGCAATCTCCTGTTTTCGTGGTGGCGATTTGCTCCCAGTGAATCTGCCCCTAAGCTCCATGCACGTCCACCCGCAGTCGAGTGAGGTTGGCGCGCTCGTCCGCAAGCCGCTCAATCCCGGCGTGTTCGATCAGCGATTCCTGAATAGGGCAGTCTGGGTTAAGGGCCACAAAGGGGTAGCCGCGGTAGTGATGGCCGGTCGCGAACGCTCCTGTACTGATGCCACCCGGCGACGCTTGCCACGCTGGCGCATCCCCGAAAGCAGCGTGACGGAGGATTTCGTCGCTAGCGTCATGGTCATGGGCTCCCGCTCCAAAAACCCCGGCTGTGCCGCAGTGCGCGACGCGATCGCGGCGGCCGCGAAGAACCCCGCGCGGGTGAACCTCATGCCCGCATTCGACGCGTTGAGGAGGCATGCCGACAGGCTCGAGGAGTCCGAACGGCTGCCGATCTACGAGGATGTCGCGGTTCTGAGCCAAGAATGGGACCAGTTCCTCCGCGCCGCCACTGGCGCCAAGAATCTGGCCGCGTTCATCAGCAGCAAGGCCCTGGGCGCGACGCAGTACGCCGCCCGCAAGGGAGTCGCCCTTTTGACGTTGCACTCCTCGCAATGGCAGGAATTCGACGTCGTGTTCATGGCGGGAATGGCCGACGGCGTGTTTCCGAACTACCGCGCGACTGCCTCCAAGCAGCGGGCCGAGGAGACACGCAACGCGTTCGTGGCGGCCACTCGCCCGCGGCGCCTGTTATGTCTCACCTATCAGGCCTCGTTTAATGCCGTGGGGCGACGAGCGCCGCAGAGACCGTCTCCTTTTCTTGCGGGCGCGGAACGTTAGACGCGCGCGCCGCGCCGGGCGCGTTGACGTCCAACCTAGGCCCGGGGTACATTCGCAATCGGCGCATGTCGGCGCCCGCTGCCCACCTCGGCGAACCCTTGCGGGACGATGTTTATCAACCTTCATCTCCTGATTCCCTTTGTAGGCGAGTCTAGGCAGTGGGCACCCGTGACTCGCATACAGAAGGAATCTGTCTATGCGCTACATCCCGACGCCCGACGAGATCGTCGAGCGCCTGAAGAAGCAGGCCAAGAAGCTCCAGCGCTCCGGCGTGGGCAAGCACTCGGACCTGCTCAATCGCGTCGCCAAGCAGGCCGGCTACGACCACTGGCACCACGTCGTCAGATGCAACGCGAACGGCCTAGCGATAGCACAAGTCCGAACGCTCCGCGACGAGTGCGAATCGGTGTCGGCGGTCGAATTGCGCGGCCAAGCGAAGGCCGTGATCACCAAGGACGGTCCGGCGTGCCCGCCCTTCGTCATCTTCTCAACCGGCATCGGCGACGCCTGGTTGCTTGAACCCAACGAGCACCTTGCCATGTGCCTCGTGTGGCAAGGCAAGCGCCAACCCATCACGCTGCGTGACGATCCCGACTGCATCGAGGTCCAGTGGGACGGCGAATACGAGCTCCTAGGCGACTTCTTCCGCATCGACACCGCCCACCCTGACATCGGTGAGCGGGCGATTGCCGGCTACCCGATGGACGACCTGCGGAAGGCTCTCGACAAGGCCAAGTCCACAACGTCCAAGATGACTGACGTCATCGGGCAGTGGGATGTCGTGGAGATCACCGATGAGGTCATAGCCAGGTTCATCAAGAAAGGCTGGGCGGAGAAGGTAGTGCTCGATCTCAAGGCGCAGGGCTACCGCTACTCGCCGGGCCGTGACACCCTGCTTGGCCCGATCATGAGCAGCGACGACATGGATCTTGACGAAGACGATAAGGAGG
>DATAGN010000630.1:0-1547 GCA_036263715.1 Ramlibacter sp. | reverse complement strand
GAGCAGGTCCAGCACCTGCGCACCGCGCGCAATGTGCGCCGCCGCTTCCATCAGGTGCGCATCGACGCCGCGCAAGGCATGCAGGTGGCGCTCGCGCGCGATGAACACGCCCTCCGGCGCGGCTTGCCAGCCCGCGATCTCCAGGAGCTTCTTGCGCAGGTGGTCGAGGCCCTCACCGGTCTTGGCGGACAGCCGGACGCCTTGGGTCCCCGCCTGCGCGGGGATGACGTCCGACTTGTTCCAGACCTCGATCACCGGCACGTCCTGCGGCAGCTTGGCCGCGATCGCTGCATCCGCTTCCTGATACGCCGGTTCCGCCGCCCGCGTCAGGTCGTGCAGGAACACCACCGCATCCGCCTTCTCGATCTGCCTCCAGGCGCGTTCGATCCCGATCTGCTCCACGGTGTCCGCGCCTTCGCGCAGGCCGGCCGTGTCCACCACGTGCAGCGGCACGCCTTCGATCTGGATGGTCTGCCGCACGATGTCGCGCGTGGTGCCCGGGATCGGCGTGACGATCGCCAGCTCGGCACCCGCCAGCGCATTCAGCAGGGAACTCTTGCCCGCGTTCGGCTGCCCCGCGATCACCACGTGGATGCCTTCGCGCAGCAGCGCGCCCTGGTGCGCCCGCTGCATCACGCGGGCGAGGTTGTCCTGCAGCCGCTGCAACTGGCCCTGGGCATCGGCCTTCTGCAGGAAGTCGATCTCTTCTTCCGGAAAGTCGAGCGTCGCTTCCACCAGCATGCGCAGGTGGACCAGGGCATCGCGCAGCCCATGGATCTCGCGCGAGAACTCGCCCGCCAGCGAGCGCGTCGCGCTGCGCGCCGCCGCTTCGGTGCTGGCGTCGATCAGGTCGGCGATGGCTTCGGCCTGCGCGAGGTCCAGCTTGCCGTTGAGGAAGGCGCGCTGCGTGAACTCGCCTGGCTCGGCGACGCGCAGCGACAGGGACGCGCCCGCTTCCAGGCAACGCGCGAGCAGCAGCTGCAGTACGACGGGTCCGCCGTGCGCCTGCAGTTCCAGCACGTCCTCTCCGGTGAACGAATGCGGCGCCGGAAAGTGGATGGCGAGGCCCTGGTCGATCGCGCTGCCGTCAGCGGCGCGGAACGCGAGATAGGTCGCTTCGCGCGGCTTCAGCGCCCGGCCGCAGATCGCATCGGCGATGGTCCGGACGTTCTTCGCTGAGACGCGCACGATCCCCACCGCGCCACGGCCGGGGGCGGTGGCGATGGCGGCGATCGGTTGGTCGAGGCGGGCGAGCATCGAAGGATTGTCGGACATCACATCCGTCATTCCCGCGCAGGCGGGAATCCAAGGCGTCCCAAGAAGAAAGCGGCCCGGTGGGCCGCTTCTTCAGACGCTTTGGGTCCCCGCCTCCGCGGGGATGACGGAGGAGGCGGGGACGACCGCCGTCAGGTCTTGTTGAACTTCGGCAGGTTGAACTCCGGCGGCACGCCCATGCGGGTGTTGATCAACCACTGCTGCGCGATCGACAGGATGTTGTTCGTGATCCAGTACAGCACCAGGCCGGCCGGGAAGAAGAAGAACATCAC
>DATAGN010000629.1:0-1663 GCA_036263715.1 Ramlibacter sp. | reverse complement strand
AGGCCCGCCGGGCGCCGCTGCTGCAGGTTGGCGAGCCAGGCGCAACCCTCGGGCGACCACCAGCGCAAGTCCTCGTAGCCGCCTGCTTCCAGGAAGGGCAGGAACGCGCCCCAGGTGACCGGCTCGGCGTCGATGGCGTAGGCCGCCAGCTCCACCTGGTGCTCGCCCAGTTCGTTGTCGAAGGCGAACCCCTCCGAAACCGCGCCGAAGCGGTAGCTCGCTTCGCCGACACCGATCTCGCCGCCTTCCCCGGCCGTCATCGGGTCGCGGCTCTCGCGCAGCGGCACGCCCAGGCTCTGGCCCATGTACACGGCGGCTTCCGCGTGCATCTGCTCGTGCAACGCCACGAGCCGGAAGAAATACAGCCCGTCGGCGTCCGCATCCTCGGGCACGTCGTCCAGCAGTTCGAGGGTGAGCGACAGCGTCTCCTCGAGGTAGCGTGACGTGCTGTCGGCATCGGGCAGCGGGAGGTCCCAGCGGCTGCGGTGCGGCACCAGGCTGGAGTCGTACCAGGCGTCGGCCTGCGCCAGCCGCGACGGCAAACGCTCCGCACCGGCACTGGCGCCGACGCCCAGCCGCCGCTGCGTGTTGCGCACGACCCACCACTCCTGGAACCAGGCGACGTGCCCGAGTTCCCACAGCGGCGGGTTCAGCTCCTGCGCGTACGGCAGGTGCGGGGCGGGACCGAGTGCGGCACGGAAATCCTCCGCCAGCCGCAAGGTGCGCCGGCGCGCGGAGAGCAGCGCCGCGCGGACAGCTTCCGAGCTGCCTTGCCGCAGCGCCAGTGCCTCGTCCGCGCCGGCCGCGCTATAACCGGCCGATGTCCCGTTCCTCATCGGTCGTCATCGTAAGCCCGGCACTGGCCGACGCCAACAACGGCAACTGGCGAACCGCCCGGCGGTGGCAGCAGATGCTGTCGGCGCATCATCGCGTGCGGATCACGAAGGATTGGCCCGACGCACGAGCCGGCGGCGACGCGTTGATGCTGGCCCTGCACGCGCGGCGTTCCGCCGCGCCCATCGCGGCCTGGGCCGAGGCGCATCCGGGCCGCGGGCTGGCGGTGGTCCTCACCGGCACGGACCTGTACCAGGACCTCGCCATCGATGCCGCGGCGCGGCGCTCGGTGGAACTCGCGCAGCGCCTGGTGGTGCTGCAGGAATGCGGGGCCGACGCGCTCGATCCCGTGCATCGGTCCAGGACGCGCGTCATCTTCCAGTCCACCCCGGCGCTGCAACCAATGGCCAAGGACAGCGCCCGACTCGAAGCCGTGATGGTCGGCCACTTGCGCGCGGTGAAATCGCCGCAGACGCTGTTCGAAGCCGCGCGCCTGCTCGCCAGGCGTGACGACATCCGCATCACGCACATCGGCGACGGTGCCGGCGAGCCCGCCCTGGCGCAGGCCGCACGCTCCACGGCCAGCGCGTGCCCGGGCTACCGCTGGCTCGGAGCGCGGGACCATGAGGAAACACTGGAGCGCATCCGCTCGGCCCACGTGCTGGTGCACACCAGCGCGCTCGAAGGCGGCGCCCACGTGATCCTGGAAGCGGTGCGCTGCGGGACGCCGGTGCTCGCCAGCCGGGTGCCGGGCAACGTGGGAATGCTGGGCGCCGACTACGCCGGTTACTTCCCGCACGGTGACGCGGCCGCGCTGGCGAACCTGCTG
>DATAGN010000628.1:0-26704 GCA_036263715.1 Ramlibacter sp. | reverse complement strand
TCGGCCGAGCGCGACACGCTCGCAGCCAGCTGCTTGAGCGTGGTCCGGAAGTTCACCGGGTCCGAGGTGAATTTCTGCAGGGCCTCCTGGGGGTTGAGGCCTTCGAACTCCACCACTTCCCATTCCGACTTGTCGATCTGGCTCAGGCGGTCGTAGCCCTCGAAGTTGGGCGCGAACAGGCTCAGGATGATGCGGTTGGCCATGACCACGTTCGCCACGTCCTGCAGCGCGCCGCCCTTGGCTTCGGCGATGCTCATCGTCTCCTTGAAGGAAGCATCGGTGAAGACGATGACCACGCGCGCGGCCGCACTGCGATAGCGCCACTTGCCCGGCTCCTCGCTCTGCGATCCCTTGGGCATGGCGTCCATCGACGCCACCTTGTACAAGGCGTCCAGCAGGGATTCCGGCTCGTCGCCGCCGCCCGCGGCCTGCAGGGCGGCAAGCTGCGCCTTCAGGGCACCGGCATCCCGCACGAACGGGTTGTCCACGAGCCAGGGCAGGCCGTCCGCAGCCTCGGTCTCGATGTCGCGGTAGCCGACGACCTTGGCGCGCCAGTCGCGCACCGGTGCCGCGTTGTTGGCGTCCCCCTTGCTCAGGGAGTCGATGAAGGCCTCGATGTTCTTGCGCAGCGCATCGATGCAGGTCCCCATGCTGCCGCTGATGTCCACCAGGAACACGAGGTCGGCCACGCCCTTGGTCTTGGTGCGCGCCTGGGGCAGCGGTGCGGCCTGGGCAGGTTCGGCGACCCCGGCGGAGGCCGCTGCCACGTCGGCGGTTGCTGCCGCGGGATCGGCGAGGCCCTCGGTGCCGACACCCGCGCCGGGCGCGGGCGTGTCCACGGTCCCGGCCGCGAACGTGTCCGCGGCGGCGGGATGCACGGCGTCCGCCGCAGGTTCGGGGAAGGCGGCGGCGTCCGCGTCGGACGGGGCGTTCTCTTTGGAACTCATGTTCTCGGACTCCTTGGGTACGGACGATTCAATCGATCCAAGGGTAGGCGTCAATCCGTTGCCGGGGCCGGGCGATTCGGCCGCTCTGGCCGCCAGCGAATGATTACGCCCGCGTAGTCCTGGGAAGACAGGCAGGAGCGCGAAGGCCCCAGCGGGGAGTCACCTCCGCTTCTTCTTCACGGCGACCAGCGACTCCTTCAGCGAGCCTTCCAGCGTCCTCTTCAGGCGCGCTTCCAGCATCGCCAGCACCGCGGCTTCCTCGGGCTTCATCTGCGCGAGTTCCTCGCGCAGCTCGCTTTCCACTTCCTTCTTCACCTCCAGCAGCAGGTTGCCCTCGACGTACGCGCTGAGCACCTCCGGATGGATGTAGCACTTGCGGCAGATCGTCGGCGTGTTGCCCAGGCGCGCGGACACGCGTTCGATGGCCGCCTTCAGGTTCTTCTTCTGCGTCGCCTTGGTGTCGAAGGCCTCGAACTCCTGCAGCGCGAGCGCGGCCATCACCGTGCCCGCCCAGGTGCGGAAGTCCTTGGCGGTGATGTCGCGGCCGGTGATCTCCTTGAGATAGGCGTTGACGTCGGCGGAGGTCACCTCGTGCAGTTGCTCGCCATCCTGGTACTGGAAGAGGCGCTGCCCGGGCAGGTCCTGGCAGGCGCGCACGATCTTGGCGACGCGCCGGTCCTTGACCTGGAGCCGCCACGTCTTGCCGCTCTTGCCCTTGAACTGGAAGCGCAGCTCCGAGCCCTCCACCTTCACGTGCGGGTTGCGCAGCGTGGTGAGGCCGTAGCTCTTGTTCTCCTTGGCATAGTCGTCGTTGCCCACGCGGATCAGCGTGGACTCGAGCAGGTGCACCACCGTCGCCAGCACCTTCTCGCGCGGCAGGCCGCGCAGCGCCATGTGCTCGGCGAGCTTGGCGCGGATCGCCGGCAGCGCCTTGGCGAACTCCATCATGTGTTCGTACTTGGTGCTCTCGCGCACCTCGCGGAACTGCGGGTGGTAGCGGTACTGCTTGCGCCCGCGCGCGTCGCGACCCGTCGCCTGCAGGTGGCCGTTCGCCTTCGGGCAGATCCACACGTCGGTGTATGCGGGCGGGACGGCCAGCTTGCGGATGCGTTCCAGCTGCGCCTCGTCCTTGAGCAGGTCGCCATTGGGCTTGTAGTAGACGAAGGCGTCCCCCTTGCGCTCGCGCCGGATGCCGCGCTCCTCGTCGTTCACGTACACGAGCCCGGCCGATTCCGCGGCTTCGCGCGGATCGACAGGTGTAGGGGCCAGCGCCTCGAGGTCTTTCATGTCAGTTCCTGAAGGCCTGTGTCACCATCAGGCCGTGGCTGCCGCTGTCGAGGACGCCGACGCCCAGGCGGCCGAACTGGCCGCGCAGGATGTTGGCGCGGTGGCCGGGCGAGTTCATCAGCCCGATGTGCGCCGTGTAGAGGGTCGGTGCGAGTGCAAGGTTTTCGCCGGCGGTGAGATAGCGCACCTTGGCCTGGCGCAGGCGGTCGTTCAGGTCCTTGCCTTCCGGCGAGTAGTGCGAGAAGTAGCCCCGCGCCAGCATGTCGCGGCTGTGTGCGCGCGCCACCTCGGTCAATTCGTCGTCGGGCTGCACCGGCTTGAGTCCTGCCGCGCGCCGCTCGGTATTCACCAGCGCCAGCAGCTGCGCCTCGAGGTCGGGCCGCGGCTTGGCTTGCGTGGTGCGGAAGTCCAGCGACAGGCTCTTGCGCGAGTCGGGCTGGACCGTCAGCGCCTGCATCGTGCGGCGAACCACGGGGTCGAAGATGGGCGCGAACTGGGCTTCCACCCACTCGGCCGGCGTGGCGAACCGCGGGGCGAGCGCACTGTCCTGCGTCCAGGTGCCGATGCGGGCGCCCAGCGGCAGCGTCATCAGCAGCACCGCCACCACGGCGGCGTGGATCGCGCCATTCACCGCGCCCGGCAGGGTGCCCAGCAGGCGATTGAGCACGTTGCCGTGCACGGGCCTTGGGATGCGCAGCGCGAACCGCAGGACGGCCGTTCCCAGGATCAGGTGCACCAGCAGGAAGACGCCCAGGAAGGTCAGGGGCGCGATCCAGATCCCCAGGTTCGGCGCGACGCGCGCGACCAGGCCCGTGACCTCGCGGTAGCCCAGAAAAGCGGCAGAGAGGCTGACCGCGAGCGTGAGGAGGTCGAGCGCGGAAAAGAGGAAGCCGCGCAACCAGCCGGTGAGCGCGCCCACCAGCACGATGGCCACCAGCAGGATGTCGACGGGATTGAGTTGCATGCCGGCCCAGTCTAGGAGCCGGCCGCGAACTGTTGACGTAGGACGGGCTTGACGCTTCCCTCAGGACGCAGCCGCCCGGCCGATCAGGAGCGCGAGTGCGTCAGCGCGTGCACGGGCTCGCCGGCGGCGCGTGCGTTGCCGGGAACGCAACAGCTGCAGCCGCGCACGTGCGCGTAGCGCAGGCGGGCCACCGCGATCGCCTGTGCGGCCTCGAGGTATTCGCCAAGGTACTCGTTGGCCGCGTCCGGAAAGCATTCCGGCGGACACTGCGTGCGGTCGTGCACCGGGTGGAGGCCGTCCGCCGCGGCGCGGCAGGTGACGAAATAGCTGGGCATTGTTCTTCTCCCTCTCTGCGGCCCATGCTAGGGAGGCTGCTTAAGCGGGACCATCCCCCAAAAGGTGGAAACGGGTTCGAACGGTGGAGGGATGCGGTGGGGTCGCCTCAGCGCCGCACCTGCCGCAACAGCGTACCGCGCAGGGTGGCGACGAGCGCGTCCATGCTTTCGTCGTCCTGCGCCAGCAGGCGACGCGCCTCGCCGCGGTAGAAGTTGGCCCAGCGAATGTGCCACTCGTGCGTGTCCGTCAGTTCGACGTACAGCGAGGGCTCGTGCCCCGTGCCATGGCACTTGCCCGAGATGAGGTGGCCCACGCGCAGCTCGCGGCAGATCAGTTCCAGCGCGTGCGGCGGCGCCTTGGCGATGAACTCGGAGCTGATCAGGATCGCCTGCATCGCGGGATCGCGCGCGAGCCGCTCGCGCAGGACATCCGCGATCTCCGCGCCGAGCATGGTGAGCGCCGGGTCGTTGCCGGAAGCCATGAACGGCATGACCGCCACCAGCGGCCGCAGCGAGGGCGGCGGCACCAGGTGCAGCGTGCGGTCCAGGAGGGGCTCTTGCGATTTCACGAAAGCCGCGGCGCGAGCCGCTGGTGTGGGGGTGTCGGGATTGTTCGCCAGCACCCCCGAAAACCTCTCCTCCATTTGCAGGGGAGAAGTTGCGCCGTAAATCACTTGCGTGACAAGCTGCTCACTGGGGGTGCTCGCCGGCCCTGGCGCGCCGCCAGGCGGCACGGACGGCGGCGCGGGCCTCGTCCCAGCGCAGGCGGGAACGGCCGCGCACCTGCTGGAAATCCTTCTCCAGATCCTGCTCGAGTTCCTCCCACTCGCCCCGGCGGCGCACTGGCGCCGTGTAGCCCACGCGGTACGCGGGGCTGTAGTCGTCGTAGCTCAGGTCCGCGCGGAAGTAGGGCTCGCGGCGGAAGGCTTCACGCCAGTACGCATCTTCTGCGGTCGGGTTGATGGTGGGCGCAATGGCGGATTCGGTGGACATGCGGCTTCCTTGGTCTGCGCATCGTCGGTGGCCGGCGAGGCTCTGCCGTGCAGCGATGGGCGCGTGCCGCTGTAGGACGGCTGCGATGTCCGTGCCTCGTGGTGGGGCACTATGCTTGCAGCATGAGCAAGGCGTTCACGCGGGAGAGCGACAACGATGACGACGACGAGAGCGCCGGCCTGCCGCCGCTGCCCGTGGGCGGCAAGAACTACATCACCCCGCAAGGCTATGCGCGGCTGCGCGCCGAACTGCTGCAACTGATCGACGACGAGCGGCCCAAGGTGGTGGAGGTCGTGCACTGGGCCGCCAGCAACGGCGACCGCTCGGAGAACGGCGACTACCTCTATGGCAAGAAGCGGCTGCGCGAGATCGACCGGCGCATCCGCTTCCTGACCAAGCGGCTGGAAATCGCCGAGGTGACGGACCCCTCGCTGCACCATGGCCACGACCAGGTGTTCTTCGGCGCCACCGTCACGTATGCGGAGGAGGACACGGGCACTGAGCGCACCGTGACCATCATGGGCATCGACGAGGCCGACAGCGCGCAGGGCCAGGTGAGCTGGATCTCGCCGATCGCGCGGGCGCTGCTCAAGGCGCGCGAGGGTGACGTGGTGAAGCTCGTGACGCCGGCGGGGGTGAAGGACGTGGAGGTGCTGAGGGTGGAGTATCCGGCTGCATCCGTCACCCCCGCGGAGGCGGGGGTCCAGGGCTCCCGGAGTTAGGGTTCAGGAAAGCCCGGCTCCCCGCCTTCGCGGGGATGACGACTAAAGCGCCCGCGGGTCCGGCCCGCCCGGCCGGATGCGCTGCGCATTCATCACGCTGGGCGTACGCCGCAGGTTGCGCAGCACCGCCTCGAGGTGCGAGCGGTCGCGCACCGAGACCACGAAGCGCAGGTCCGTCGCGTCCTGCGCGCGCTCGTCGTCCATGTCCACGTGCGTGATGTCCGCTTCGGCATTGGCCAGCGCCGCGGCCACGCGCGCCAGGCCGCCCTTGCCGTTGGCCACGGTCACCAGGATGCCGGTCTCGAACGGCCGCACCGGCTCGTCGGCCCACTCGACCCCGATGAAACGTTCGGCGTCCTTGTGCTGCAGCCGCCGGGCGATGTTGCAATCGTGCGTGTGCACCACGAGGCCTTCACCGCGACCGAGGTAGCCCAGGATGGAATCGCCCGGCACCGGGCGACAGCAACTGGCGAACTGCACCGAGGCGTTCTCGCTGCCGTCCAGCGTCAGGCCGCCCTGGGACACGTTCTCGTGCGCGGTGAAGCGTTCGCGCGAGAGCAGCAGCGCGTCGGGCTTCTCTCCGACCTCACCCAGCAGCGTCATCAAGCGTTTCGCGACGATGCCGGCGATGCGCTTGCCCAGGCCCAGGTCCGTCAGCAGCTCGGCGCGGCTGCGGTTGCCGGTGAAGCGCAGCAGCTTT
This sequence comes from Ramlibacter sp., assembly GCA_036263715.1. Lineage (GTDB taxonomy): Bacteria > Pseudomonadota > Gammaproteobacteria > Burkholderiales > Burkholderiaceae_C > Ramlibacter. The sequence continues at coordinate 20,756 of DATAGN010000628.1, read as the reverse complement.
TCCCAGATCGGGTGGTAGACCTCGTTGTCGGGCGGCAGCCGCTCCATGCCTTCGGCGCGCAGCGCCTGCGTCAGCAGCTTTTCGCCGAGCTGCTGCGACTCGGCATGCGCCATCGTCTTCAGGTGGTGGCGGATCTTGGAGCGCGCCCGTCCCGTGCGGACGAACCCCAGCCAGGCGGGGTTCGGCGTCGACACCGGCGCGGTGACGACCTCGACGACATCGCCGTTCTTCAACTCGGTCCGCAGCGGCACCTGGGCGCCGTTGATGCGCGCGGCCACCGTGTGGTCGCCCACGTCCGAGTGGATTGCGTAGGCGAAGTCCACCACCGTGGCGCCCCGGGGCAGCGCCATGATCTGGCTCTTGGGCGTGAAGACGTAGACCGCATCCGGGAACAGGTCGATCTTCACGTGGTCCCAGAACTCGGCGGCGTCGCGCGTCTCGTTCTGGATGTCCAGCAGCGACTGCAGCCACTTGGTGCCCAGACGCTCGGTGTTCTCTTCCTGCGGGACGCTGGCCTTGTACAGCCAGTGCGCCGCCACGCCGGATTCCGCCACGAGGTGCATCGCCTCGGTGCGCATCTGGAATTCGACGTTCACCCCCGACGGACCCACCAGGGTGGTGTGCAGCGACTGGTAGCCGTTGATCTTGGGGATGGCGATGTGGTCCTTGAACTTGCCGGGGACCGGCTTGTACAGCTGGTGCAGCACGCCCATCGCCGTATAGCAGTCGGTGACGGTGGGCACGACCACGCGAAAGCCGTAGATGTCCGTCACCTGCGCGAAGCTCAGGTGCTTCTCGTCCATCTTCTTGTAGATGGAATACAGCGTCTTCTCGCGCCCGGCGATGCGCACCTTCATGCCCGCGGAGTCGAGCGCGATCTCCACGTCGCGATGCACCTTCTGGATCAGGTCCCGGCGCCGGCTGCGCGCCCGCGCGACGGCCTTGGCCAGCACCGCATAGCGCCAGGGCTTGAGGTAGCGGAACGACAGCTCCTGCAGCTCGCGGTAGGTCTGGTTCAGGCCCAGCCGGTGGGCGATGGGTGCGTAGATGTCCAGGGTCTCGCTGGCGATGCGATGCCACTTCTCGCGCGGCACGTCTTCCAGCGTGCGCATGTTGTGCGTGCGGTCCGCCAGCTTCACCAGGATCACGCGCACGTCGCGCGCCATGGCCAGCAGCATCTTGCGGAAGCTCTCGGCCTGGTTTTCCTCGCGCGTGTTGAAGTGCAGCTTGTCCAGCTTGGTCAGTCCGTCGACCAGGTCGGCCACGGGCGCGCCAAAACGTTCGATCAGCTGGGGCTTGGTGACGCCGCAATCCTCGATGGCGTCGTGCAGCAGGGCGGCCATGAGGGCCTGCACGTCCAGCTTCCACTCGGCGCACTGGGCGGCCACCGCGATCGGGTGGGTGATGTAGGGCTCGCCGCTGGCGCGCATCTGCCCCAGGTGCGCCTGGTCGGCGAAGCGGTAGGCCTTGCGGACCTGGTCCACCTCCGACGGGTCCAGGTAGTCCAGGCGGGCGGTCAGCGCGGCAAAGCTCGCCGCGGCGGCGTTGGCCGCTGCGGGCGAGGGGAGGATGGGGCTGCTGGGCCGCTTGCCGCTGCCCGAAAGCTGGGGGATCACCGCACTCACGACCCCATGATAGGGCCATCCACCGGCCGGGTGGCATGGGGGTTTCTTCGTGCTGCTTGTAGGGGAAGCGCCTTGGAAAAGGCGGGCGCTCGGCGAGGAGGAACGCAGAGTGCGCAGAGGTTACGCAGAGTGCACAGAGGAACATCCAACGCACGTTTTTCTCTGCGTCCTCTGCGTAACCTTTGCGTCCTCTGCGTTCACCTTTCTGCCAGGCACTTCCATGGCCGGAAACGAAAAAAGCACCCGAAAGGGTGCTTTTCGTGAAGAGGAGGAGCGCTTAGCCCGGCACCTTCTTGAGCATCTCCAGGCCGATCTTGCCTTCGGCGATCTCGCGCAGCGCGGTCACGCCGGGCTTGTTCTTGCTTTCGATCTTGGGCGCATGGCCCTGGCTCAGCATGCGGGCGCGGTAGGTCGCGGCCAGCACCAGCTGGAATCGGTTCGGGATCTTGTCGAGGCAGTCTTCGACGGTGATACGGGCCATGGCGATTTACTCCGGTGGTCTAGAGGATGCCCAGGGCCTTGAAGGTGTCGGCGCGGGCGCGGCGCTGGGAATGAAACTTCAGCCGCTGGGCGTGCACGATCGCTTTCAGGTCGAAAAGCGCGCGCTCAAATAACTCGTTGATTATAACGAAATCGAACTCCCGGGCCTGTGCCAGTTCAGTGGCCGCGTTGGAAAGCCGGGTTTCGATCACCTCCGGCGCGTCCTCGCCGCGGCGCTCCAGGCGGGAGCGCAGTTCCTCCCAGCTGGGGGGCAGGATGAAGATCAGGACCGCGTTGGTGAAGATCCGCTTGATCTGCAGGGCCCCCTGCCAGTCGATCTCCAGGATCACGTCGCTGCCGTGCGCGATGCGGTCCTCGATCATCTTCTTGGAGGTGCCGTAACGCTTGCCGTGCACGTTCGCCCATTCCACGAAGGCGTCGCCCAGCACCATCTGGTCGAACTCCGCGTCCGAGACGAAGAAGTACTCGCGCCCGTGCTTTTCCTGCCCGCGGGGCGCCCGCGTCGTGTGCGAGACGGAGGGGTGGACGTGCGTGTCGAGTTCCCGCAGGGCCTTGACCAGGCTGGACTTGCCGGCGCCGGAGGGAGCGGCGACGACGAAGAGGTTACCGGGGTAATCCATGCGGGATTGTAAACGGCGGCCTCGGAGTGGCGCCGGTGCTCACCACCCCGATGGCGAAGGGATCATTCCAGGTTCTGCACCTGCTCGCGCATCTGCTCGATCAGCACCTTCATGTCCACCGAAATCTTCGTCAGTTCCAGCGCCGCCGACTTGGAACCCATGGTGTTGGCTTCGCGGTGCAGTTCCTGGATCAGGAAATCCAGGCGCTTGCCGATCTCGCCGCCCTTCTTGATCAGGCGCTCGATTTCGTCCACGTGCGAGGTCAGGCGGGTGAGTTCCTCGGCCACGTCGATGCGGATCGCATAGGCCGTCGCCTCCGTCAGGGCGCGGTCCTGCGCCGCCTCCGGCGTGGCGGCGCCCTCGGTCAGCGCCATCGCCTCCTTCCAGCGTTCCAGGAAGCGCTGGCCCTGCTGCTCCACCAGCTTGGGCACCAGCGGCTTGGCCTGTTCCGCCAGGGTGCGCAGCTGCTCCAGGTGGCCAAGCAGCATCTTGGCCAGGCGCGCGCCTTCGCGCTCGCGCGCGGCCAGCAGGTCGTCCAGCACCCGCGTGGCGAGCTTCTGGATCGCGTCGCCCCAGTCGATGTCCGTGCTGCTTTCCGCGGCGGCCAAACGCAGGATCTCGGCCACCGACAGCGCCGGCGCATCGGGCATCCAGCCGCGCACGCTGTCCTGCACCGCGGCCAGGCGTTGCAGCGTGCCCATGGTGGGTTCGCGCGCGACGTCGGCGGCAATGCCTTCGACGCCGGCGCGCAGTTCGACCTTGCCTCGCTTGATGCGCGCGGCGATCAGCTCGCGCAGGGCCGGTTCATGGGAGCGCAGTTCCTCGCCCAGCCGGAAGGACAGGTCCAGGAAACGGCTGTTGACGGATCGGATCTCGAGTCCGAGGCGGGCAGGTGTTGCAGTCTTGCCGCCTTCGTGACCGGTTGGCCCCGTTGCGGCAGTTTCCTGTGCCGAGGCGTAACCGGTCATGCTGTAAACTGGCATTCAGAGGAGTCTTTGAAGTCGTTGCGGGGATTTCGAGGGGCAAACGGGGGCCGGCGGCACCCCATCATCTTCAAATTATGTCAAAGCTGAAACCGGCGCCCTTGCCGCCGGATACGGTCATCGGTGGCTATCGTGTGGTGCGCAAGCTGTCCGCCGGAGGCTTTGGCGTCGTCTATCTCGCCGTCGACAACGAGGGCCAGCAGATCGCGATCAAGGAATACCTGCCTTCGTCGCTGGCCACCCGCCCGCCCGGGGAGCTGCTGCCGCAGGTCGCTCCCGAAAAACTCTCCCTGTACCGCCTGGGCCTGAAAAGCTTCTTCGAAGAAGGCCGCTCGCTCGCGCAGATCTCGCACTCCTCCGTCGTGAGCGTGCTGAATTTCTTCCGCGAGAACGAGACCGTCTACATGGTCATGAACTACCTGGAGGGCGCGACCCTGCAGGACTTCATCATCACCGCGCGCGAGCTGAAGAAGCAGAAGGTCTTCCGCGAGTCGACCATCCGCTCGCTGTTCGACGAGATCCTGCGCGGGCTGCGCATCGTGCACCAGCACAAGATGTTGCACCTGGACATCAAGCCCGCCAACATCTTCATCACCGACGACAACCGCGCGGTGATGATCGATTTCGGTGCCGCCCGGGAAGTGCTGTCGAAGGAAGGCAACTTCATCCGACCCATGTACACGCCCGGTTTCGCCGCTCCCGAGATGTACCGCCGCGACTCGTCGATGGGTCCGTGGACCGACATCTACGCCATCGGCGCCTGCATCTACGCCTGCATGCAGGGCTACCCGCCGAACGATGCGCCGCAGCGACTGGAAAAAGACCGTCTGTCGCTTGCCTTGTCCCGGCTGCGCGGTGTCTATTCCGACAACCTGATCGAAGTGGTCGAATGGTGCATGTCGCTCGATCCCCTGTCCCGGCCGCAGTCCGTGTTCGCGCTGCAGAAGGAACTCAGCCGGGAAGGCGAGCGCCGCTATACCAAGCTCTCCGTGGGAGAGAAGATGCGGCTGCAGTTCGACAACATGGTCACCGACACCAAGAAGTCCATGAAGCGCACCGGCTTCGGGGCTGGCGCCAAGGCCAAGTAAGCAAGTGAGCCCTGCATGAAGTTCTCCGTCTTCCAGATCAGCCGCAAGGGCGGTCGCGAGAAGAACGAAGACCGGATGGGCTATTGCTACACCCGCGAGTCGGGGCTGTTCCTGCTGGCCGACGGCATGGGCGGCCACCCCGAAGGTGAAGTCGCCGCGCAGCTGGCGCTGCAGACCATCTCCGCCCTGTACCAGAAGGAAGCCCGGCCCGTCGTGCGCGACGTCACCGAGTTCCTCTCGGTCGCGCTCATGGCCGCGCACCACCAGATCATCCGCTATGCCAGCGAAAAAGGCATGCTCGATACGCCCCGCACCACGCTCGTGGCGGCCATCGTGCAGGGCACGCATGCCACCTGGGTGCACTGCGGCGACTCGCGCCTGTACGTCGTGCGCGAGGGCGAGCTGCTCACGCGCACGCGCGACCACTCGTACCTGGAACAGCAGAACGCGGGCGTCATCCGCATGGACCGCATCAACCGCAACATCCTGTTCACCTGCCTCGGCTCGCCCACCAAGCCGGTGTTCGACGTGACCGGTCCCGTGGTGCTGCAGCAGGGCGACAAGATCCTGCTGTGCTCCGACGGCCTCTGGGGCAGCCTGGAAGACAACGACATCGTGCGGGACCTGAGCTCCAAGCCGGTGTCCGAAGCCGTGCCCGACCTGGTCGAAAACGCGCTGCGCAACGGCGGGGAGCATTCCGACAACGTCACCGTGATCGCGCTGGAGTGGGAGACGCCGGACACCTTCGAGTCCACCCGCGGCATCTCCACGGACAGCATCTCCGACGGCGTCTTCGCCTCGACCATCCAGGCGGGCGTGCTCGACACGATGGTGGAAGACCTCGACGATGCCGCCATCGAGCGTTCCATCGCCGAGATCAACGAGGCGATCCGTCGCTCGGCGGCGAAGAAGGCCTAGCCCTCACCCCCCCTCTCCCGCGGGGCGGGAGAGGGAGTCCTTGTGCTCTCCCAGGCACGGCCTTTCGCGCTTGCCTATCATCCCCGGATGACGAATTTCTCCCGGAGTGCCGGCCGTGCCGCCGACCAGCTGCGCCCCGTGCGCATCACGCGCGGCTTCACCATCCACGCCGAAGGCTCGGTGCTCATCGAGTTCGGCAACACCCGCGTTCTGTGCACCGCCTCGGTCGAGGAAAAGGTGCCGCCGCACAAGCGCGGCAGCGGCGAAGGCTGGGTGACGGCGGAATACGGCATGCTGCCGCGCGCCACCCACACGCGCGGCGACCGCGAAGCGGCGCGCGGCAAGCAAAGCGGCCGCACGCAGGAGATCCAGCGGCTGATCGGCCGCAGCCTGCGTGCCGTGTTCGACCTGAAGAAGCTGGGCGAGCGCACCATCACGCTCGACTGCGACGTGCTGCAAGCCGACGGCGGCACGCGCACCGCCGCCATCACCGGCGCTTTCGTCGCCGCGCAGGACGCGGTCAACAAGCTGGTCACCGCGGGCAAGCTGGCGGCCTCGCCGGTGCTCGGGCCCGTGGCCGCGATCTCGGTGGGCATCGTCGAAGGCACGCCGCTGCTGGACCTGGAGTACGTGGAGGACGTCGCCTGCGACACCGACATGAACGTGGTGATGACGGGCGCCGGCCACTACGTGGAAGTGCAGGGCACCGCCGAAGGCGTGGCCTTCACGCGCGCGGAGATGGACGAACTGCTTCGCCTGGCCGAAAAAGGCATTGCCGAACTGGTGGAGTTGCAGGCAAGGGCGCTCGCCGCATGATCGACCGCATCGTCCTGGCCTCCAACAACAAGGGCAAGCTCGTGGAGCTGCAGGCGATGTTCGCGCCACTGAAGATCGCTTTGTTGCGGCAGGGCGACCTGGGAGTGCCGGAGGCGGAGGAGCCTTTCGGCACCTTCGTCGAGAACGCCCTGGCCAAGGCGCGCAACGCCGCCCGGCACTCGCGGCTGCCGGCCATCGCCGACGATGCGGGCCTGTGCGTGGACGCGTTCGGCGGCCGTCCCGGCGTCGACACCGCGCACTACGCCACGCAGTTCGGCTATCCCAAGGGCGACGACAACAACGTCAAGGCGCTGCTGGAGCAGATGCGGGACATCAGCCAGCGCCGCGCCGCGCTGGTCAGCACGCTCGTGGCCGTGCGGTCCGAACACGACCCCGAACCGCTGATCGCGGTGGGCCGCGCCGTGGGCGAGATCGCGCGCAAGCCGGCGGGTTCGAACGGCTTCGGCTTCGATCCCGTCATGTTCATGCCGCGTTTCGGCAAGACCTTCGCCGAGCTGCCGCCCGAAGTGAAGAACGCCCACAGCCATCGCGGCCAGGCGGCCCGGCAGATGGTGCAGCTCATTCGCGAGAGATGGTTGGCCCCCCTGCCCCCCGAGGGGGCTGAGGCTCCTTGGGGCGGCCCGGCGGAGCCTCGGCTGTGACCGTGAAGGACCTGGCGGACTACATGCGCCCGGGCACGCTGCAGCTGCCCGCGCTGCCGCCGCTGTCGCTGTACGTGCATCTGCCGTGGTGCCTCAAGAAGTGCCCGTATTGCGACTTCAATTCGCACGAATGGATGGCCCCCCAGGCGCCTTTGGCGCCGACCCCCCGAGGGGGCGCGTCCGGCTTGGGGCGGCCCGGCGCCGGACCGGGCGGTGTCCCCGAAGCGCGCTACCTCGACGCCCTGCGCGCGGATGTCGAGGCAGCGCTGCCCCTGGTCTGGGGCCGCGAGGTGCACAGCATCTTCATCGGCGGCGGCACGCCCAGCCTGTTTTCGCCGGAGGCCATCGACCGGCTGCTGTCGGACGTGCGGGCTCGCCTGAAGCTCGTGCCGGACGCGGAGATCACGCTGGAGGCCAATCCCGGCACCTTCGAGAAGGACCGCTTCCGCGCCTTCCGGCAGGCCGGCGTGACGCGCCTGTCGGTCGGGGTCCAGAGCTTTAACGACGCGCACCTGCGCGCGCTCGGCCGGGTGCACGACAGCCGCCAGGCGATCGCCGCGGTGGAGGAGGCAGCCGCGAGCTTCGAGACCTTCAACCTCGACCTGATGTATGCCTTGCCCGGGCAGACGCTCGCGCAGCTCGAGGCGGACGTGACGCAGGCGCTGGCGCTGATGCCGCCGCACCTGTCGATCTATCACCTGACCATCGAGCCCAACACCTTTTTCGCGAAGTTCCCGCCCGTCATCCCCGAGGAGGACATGGCGTACATGATGCTGGACCGCATCACCGAGATGACCACCGCGCAGGGCATGGAGCGCTACGAAGTCTCCGCGTATGCCAAGCCAGGGCACCGCTGCTGGCACAACCACAACTACTGGACCTTCGGCGACTACCTGGGCATCGGTGCCGGTGCGCACAGCAAGATCAGCTTTCCGCACCGGGTGGTGCGGCAGGTGCGCAACCGCGAGCCGAAGCTCTACATGGACAACGCGCTGGCGGGCAATGCGATCGCGCAGGACGACGAGGTTGCGCGCAAGGACCTGCCTTTCGAGTTCGTGCTCAATGCGCTGCGGCTGCGCGATGGCTTCGCGCTGCAGGACTTCCTGGACCGCACCGGGCTGCCGCTGTCGGCGATCGAAGCGCCGCTGCAGCAGGCGCAGGCCAAGGGCTTGGTGGAGCGTGACCTGGTCCGCGTGAAGCCGACGGAGAAGGGCTTCGATTTCCTGTCGGACTTGCAGGCGCTGTTCCTCGGCTAACTGGCGAAAGCGGCTTGGCGCTCCACCCAGGTGAACGCAGAGGACGCAAAGGTACGCAGAGGACGCAAAAGGAAACCAGGTTTTTCTCTGCGTCCTCTGCGTAACCTCTGCGTCCTCTGCGTTCACTTTTCCGAGCGCCCGGACCAGGGCATCCGTGCTTGCCCGTAGCGCGTCACCCGCGCAGCGCGTTAGCATGCCGACAACCCAGGAGACCCCCATGCGCATCGGCATCGCCGGCACCGGCAAGATGGGCAGCGCCATCGCCCGCCGCCTCACCGCCCTGTCCCACCAGGTCACCGTCTGGAACCGCACGCGCGAGCGCGCGGAGCCGCTGCTCAAGGACGGCATGGCCTGGGCCGCAACGCCTCGCGAACTGGCGGCGCGGTGCGAGGTGATCATCAGCATCGTCACCGACGGTGCCGCGCTCGACGCGGTGTACTCCGGACCCGATGGCCTGTTCTCGCAACGGGCGCAGGGGCAACTGTTCATCGACATGAGCACGGTGCCCCCTGCCAAGCAGCAGGAGATGGCGCGCAAGGCCGCCGAGGCGGGCGCCGCCTACCTCGAATGTCCCGTCGGCGGCAGCGTCGGCCCGGCCAAGGAGGGCAAGCTGATCGCCTTCGTGGGCGGCGAGGCGCAGCACGTCGAGCGTGCGCGGCCCCTGCTGGACCAGCTGTGCAAGCGCGTGGAGCACGTGGGCGCGCATGGCGCCGGCGAGACCATGAAGCTCGCGGTGAACCTGCCGCTGATGGTGTACTGGCAGACGCTCGGCGAAGCGCTGTCGCTGGTGCAGCCGCTCGGGCTGGACCCCAGGCGCGTGATCGAGATCCTCGCCGACACCTCGGGCGGCCCCAACATGCTCAAGGTGCGCGGCCCGATGATCGCGCAGGCCCTCGCGGGCGAGAGCGGCAACACCGTGACCGTGGACGTGGCGACCATGCGCAAGGACGTGCGCGCCATGCTCGACGAGGCGCGCAGCCACGGCCGCAAGCTGCCGCTGACCGAGGAGACGCTGCGCCACTTCGAGCGCGCGGCGCAGGTGGGCCTGGACAACGCCGACTGCGCGCAACTGCCCGTGTGGTGGCTCGGCGAAGGCGGCAAGGCCTAGCGCGGCGTGTGGCGGGGGTCGCGGTCGCCCAGGGCGGTGGCGAGCGGATCGATCGGCGGCGCCGGCCGCACGTTCTGGAAGGTCTCGACGACGCGTCGCACGATCTGCTTCTGCTCGTCGGTCCACTTGGCCAGCCGTTCGGAGCCGAGCACGCCTTCCAGGGCCGAGATCAGGTGCAGCTGGAAGTGCTCCGGATGCGGATGCGTGGCCACCAGCGACGTGAGCGTCACGTAGGAAGCCGTATGCATCGCGATGAGGTGTTCCACTTCCCGCCGGAGTGCGGCGATCTCGTCGTCCATGTCCTGCCTGTTGTTCTCGACCGAGCCCGCGGCCATGCTAGCCCGCGCTGCTGATGGGCGCTGTCGGACGGCGGCGCGCGCTACAGTACGCCGGCCCTGAAGGAGGATTTCCCCATGAAGCTCGTGTCCCTGTTGCGCTCCGGCGTACCCGTGGTCGGCTGCGTCGAGCAGCAGGAAGTGGTCGTGCTGCCCGCCCCGCCTGCCGGCGAAGGCGTCGTCGGCTGGCTGATGCAGCCGCCCCAGCAGTTGCAGCAGGCGGTGTCGGCGGCGCGGCGCGACGGCGCCAACGTCGTGCCGCTGGCCAGTGCGCAATGGCTGCCCGTGCTGCCCCGGCCCGGCAAGATCGTCTGCCTCGGCCTGAACTACGCGGACCATGCCGCCGAAGGCGGGCACAAGAAGCCCGAATACCCCAGTTTCTTCCTGCGCGTCCCCAGCTCGCTCGCTGCCCATGGCGAGGCCCTGCTGCGCCCGCGCGTGTCCGATCGCTTCGACTACGAAGCCGAGCTGGCCGTGATCATCGGCAAGCGCGGTCGGCACCTGGAGGAGGGCAATGCGCTCGACGTGGTCGCGGGCTACACCTGCTTCAACGACGGCAGCCTGCGTGACTACCAGCGCAAGACCTCGCAGTGGACCATCGGCAAGAACTTCGACCGCACCGGCCCGCTGGGCCCCTGGGCCGTGCCGGCATCCGACCTGCCGCCCGGCGCCACCGGCCTGAAGATCGAGTCGCGCCTGAACGGGCAGGTGATGCAGAGCTCGAACACGTCGCACATGCTGTTCCCCGTGGTGGAGACGCTGTGCCTGCTGACGGAGGTCATGACGCTGGAGCCGGGCGACGTGATCGCCATGGGCACGCCCTCGGGCGTCGGCTATGCGCGCACGCCGCCGGTGTTCATGAAGGCCGGTGACCGCGTGGAGATCGAGATCGAGAAGATCGGGGTGTTGAGCAACGGGATCGAGGACGAGACGTAGATCGGCGCGCAAAGAAGTGAACGCAGAGGGCGCAGAGATTACGCAGAGGACGCAGAGAAAAACCTGATTGGGTTTCCTTCTGCGTCCTCTGCGTACTTTTGCGTCCTCTGCGTTCACCTGGATGAAGCGCCACCCGCCGTGCGAAATAGCCGGGAGCCCTGGATTCCCGCCTGCGCGGGAATGACGGAGTCAGTCCAGCTCGATCCACACCGGCGCGTGGTCGCTCGGCTTCTCGCGAACGCGCGTCTCCGCATCCACGCCGGTCCTCTTCAAGCGCGGCACGAGGGAGGGCGTGAGCATGAAGAAGTCCATGCGGAAGCCCGCATTGCGCAGGTACGCGGCCTCGTTCACCCAGAACGTGTAGATGCGGTCCTTGGGATGCAGGTGGCGGGTCGCGTCGACCCAGCCCTGCGCCAGGAAGCGCTCCCACTTCTCGCGGGTCTCGGGCTGCAGCACCGCATCGAAGCGCCAGCTGCCGGCGTTGTAGATGTCGAAGTTGGTCGGCACCACGTTGAAGTCGCCCGCCAGCACCACCGGCTCGCCGCTGGCCATCAGGGTCTCGCCGTGCGCCAGCAGCCGCTCCATCCAGCGCTGCTTGTAGTCGAAGTTCGGGCTGGGCACGGGGTTGCCGTTGGGCAGGTACACCGAGACGACGCGCAGGCCGTGCACCTGCACCTCCAGCCAGCGCGAGGCCGCGTCGGACGGATCCCCCGGCAGCACGCGCCCCACCTCGCGCGGCACTTCAGCGCGCGCGAGCACGGCAACCCCGTGGTGCGCGCGCTGCGGATGCCACACGCCGCGGTAGCCCGCGCCCGCGAGCGCACGTGCGGCCTCGGTGGGATCTCCGGTCTTGATCTCCTGCAGGCAGACGACGTCGGGCTTCGTTGCCTCGAGCCATTCCAGCAGGCGCGGCAGGCGGCCCTTGACGCCATTGACGTTGTACGTGGCGATGCGCATCGCCGCGGCCTTACAGCACGAAAGGCTGCCCGGTGACGGGCGTGGAGGGCACCGCCATCTCCTGGCGCGCCATGATCCCGGCTTCCCACGCGAGCCGGCCGGACTCCACGGCCAGGCGGAAGCCGCGCGCCATCTTCACCGGGTCATGCGACTGCGAGACGGCGGAGTTCACCAGCACCGCGTCGTAGCCGAGTTCCATCGCCTGCACCGCATCCCTGGGCGAGCCGATGCCCGCATCCACCACCAGCACCACGTCGGGCAGCCGCGCGCGCAGGGTGCGCAGCGCCGTCGGATTCAGCAGGCCCTGGCCCGAGCCGATCGGCGCGCCCCAGGGCATCAGGATGCGGCAGCCGGCATCCAGCAGGCGCTGGCAGCTCACGAGGTCGTCCAGGCAGTAGGGGAAGACCTCGAAGCCTTCGCGCACCAGCGTGCGGGTGGCTTCCAGCAACTCGAAGGGATCGGGCTGCAGCGTGTACTCGTCGCCCACCACTTCGAGCTTGATCCAGTGGGTGCCGAACAGCTCGCGCGCCATCTGCGCCAGCGTCACCGCCTCCTTGGCCGTGCGGCAGCCCGCCGTGTTGGGCAGCAGGCGCGCACCGGATGCGCGGATCAGGCCGTAGAAGTCGCCCGGGGTGCCGGAGGCGGCGAGCTGGCGCTTGAGGCCCACGGTCACCACCTGGGTGCCGGACGCGGCGATGGCCTCCTGCAGCACCTGCGGCGAGGGGTAGCCCGCCGTGCCGAGGAAGAAGCGGCTGTTCAGTTCGATGTCGCCGATGCGAAGCGTCATGGATGTCATCCTCCCTGGATCGGCTGGAACGTGAAGACGGCGTCGCCGTCGCGCAAGGTCACCGTGTCGCGCGCCGAGCGCGGCACGAATTCGCCGTTGACGGCGGTGGCCAGCGCTTGCGGCGGCTGCCCGAGTGCCGCCACCAGGTCGGCCAGCGTGTCGCCGTCGGCAATGGGGCGCGGCTCGCCGTTGAGGGTGATCTTCCCGTTCAAGACTTCATCTCCGACAGCGCCTGCTCCACCAGCGCGGGGGCGATCAGCCACCCGTGGCGAAACAGGCCGTTGATGCGCGTGATGCCGTCCTGCGCCTGCAGCAGCGGCAGGTTGTCGGGAAGGGCAGGGCGCAGGTTGGCTTCGCTGTGCACGACACGCGCTTCGGCCAGGGCCGGCACCACGCTGTGCGCGGCGGCAAGCAGTTCGACCGTGCTGCGCAGCGACACCGGCGAGCGGTCCTCGCTCTCGATCTCGCTGGCGCCGACCACCACCAGGTCGGGCGCCCGCGGCACCATGTAGACCCGGTGCCGCGGATGCAGCAGGCGCAGCGGCCGCGCGAGCGCCAGGCCCGGTGCCTGCAGCCAGAAGACCTCGCCGCGCACGCCGCGCACCGGCAGCTGCGGCCGCGCGCCGGTGCCGCGCACGTCGAACACGTGGTCGTAGCGCTGATCGCCGCTTGCCGTGCGCAGCATCCCGGCTTCGCAGAGCGTGACGCTGTCGCCCCAGTGCCAGCGCACGCCCGCGCTCGAAGCGACGAGCGCCTGCATCGCCTGCACCGTGTGGATGCGCCCTTCGTTCGGCAGCAGCCAGGCATGTGCAGGTCCCATCACATCGGGCTCGAGCCCGCGCAGTTCCTCGCCAGTGAGGCGGCGCATGCCGTCATTCCCGCGCACGCGGGCATCCAGGGCTTCCATCTTCGATGCGAGCAGGTCGACGGTGCGGCGCGCGGAGCCCTCGTCCCCCCGGTGCGCGAGCAACAAGGACCCGTCGAACCGGCACTCCACCGGCAGCGCCAGCTGTCCCAGCAGCTGCGGCCACAGCGCCACGGAACGCAGGCCCAGGCGAAAGACGTTCCCGTCGGCGCATTCCAGCTCCGCCACCGGGCTCAGCATGCCGGCGGCCGTCCAGCCCGCGGCGCCGCGGGCCTCGGCATGCGGTGCGGGATCGTGGACGTGGACTTCGTGCCCGGCGCGCGCGAGCTGCCATGCGAGCAGGCGCCCGAGCAGGCCGGCGCCGGCGATGCCGATCTTCATCGGGTGCCTGCGGGGAACGGGGGGAGGGGGGAGGACTGCATGGCTCTCCTTACGCCGGTGCGAACCGGTTCAAGTTCACGGGTTTGGTTCTGGCCATCTCAGCGAAGCGGCCCATGCCGCCCGCACCCCGGAGCGAAGGCTTCAGTATAGCCGTCGGCCCTAGCGGCGGGCCATCGCCACCTTGTGCAACAGCTCCGCCAGGATCGCCTGCTCGCCTGCCGTGAGCGGCAGCGTCTCGCTTTCCGCGGCCACGATCTTCTGCGTCGCCTTGCGCACCAGGTCCGCGCCCTTGGTCGTGACGTGCAGCACCTGCGCGCGCCGGTCCTCGGCGCTCGCCTGCCGGGCGATCAGCCCCTTGCCTTCCAGCCGGTCGACCATGGTGGTGATGTTCGGCGGCGTCACCGAGAGCGCCCGCGCCAGCCGCACCAGCGAGCCCCCGGGGTTCTCGGCGATCAGCGTGAGCACCGTGTATTCCACCGGCCGCAGGTTGAAGGGCTGGCCGACCTGCTCCGCGAAGATCGCATCGGTGACGATGGCCGCCTGGGCCAGCTGGTAGCCCAGCACTTTCTGCAGCCGCGCCTCCTCCAGCTGTCCGGCCGGGGTCAGGTCGAGGCGGGGGCTGCGCTTGGTGGTCATGCGCGGCATTGTGCCAAGAGCCGATGGTTCACCTACCACACTTTCTACCCCGCACATCCCCAGCGATCTCCTAGGGAATGTCCGCATGGGTGGCGCGCTGACAGTTAAGTAACTTAACGGAATCGCCACCGCGGCGCGATCCACGCCATCACAGGAGACTCCTCGCATGCATTCCAACACCCGGCTGGCCACCCTCGTGGCTGCCCTGAGCACCGCGCTCGCAGCCTGCGGAGGCGGCAGCGACAACACGCCGACGCTGCCTGCAGCCAGCGGCGCCGCGCTCGCCGGCACCTGCGCCGCGCTCGCGGGCAAGATCAGCTTTCCCAACACCACGATCACGGCCACGAACTCCATTGCCGCCGGCGCGCTGAAGGTCGCCGGGCAAGACGTGCCGGCGCACTGCCAGGTGCAGGGCAGCATGTTCCAGCGCGTGAGCCCGGTGGATGGTCGCAACTACGCCATCGGCTTCGAGATGCGCCTGCCGCTGGCGTGGAACGGCCGCTTCTTCTACCAGGCCAACGGCGGCATCGACGGCAGCATCGGCACCGCCACGGGGCCGGTGGGCGGCGGCGGTCCCCTGAACAACGCGCTGAACATGGGCTTCGCAGTGATCAGCTCCGACGCCGGCCACGTGGGCAGCCTCGGCCCGCTGTTCGGCCTCGACCCGCAGGCGCGCCTGGACTACGGCTACCAGGCCGCGCAGAAGCTCACGCCCATGGCCAAGAACGTGATCCAGGCAGCGTATGGCAAGGGCCCGGATCGCTCCTACTTCGGCGGCTGCTCCAACGGCGGCCGGCATGCCATGGTGGCGGCCGAGCGCATGGGCGACCAGTACGACGGCTTCCTGGTCGGCAACCCGGGCTTCCGCCTGCCGCTGGCGGCCATCGCCAACATGGCCGGTGCGCAGACCTATGCCTCGCTCGCCACCAACCCGGCCGACATCGGCACGGGCTTCACGCAGGCCGAGCGCACGCTGGTCTCCAACACCGTGCTGGCCAGGTGCGACGCCCTCGATGGCGCCGCCGACGGCCTGGTGCAGGACACCGCCGCCTGCCAGGTCGCCTTCAACCTCGAGCGCGACGTGCCCACCTGCACCGGCGCACGCGACGGCACCTGCCTGAGCGCCGCGCAGAAGACCGGGATCGCCAAGCTGTTCTCGGGCGCCACCACCAGCAACGGCACGCGCTTCTACAGCAGCTTCCCGTACGACAACGGGCTGGGCACCGGGGGCTGGGCCGTCTGGAAGTTCAACAACTCGGTGGCGCTCGACCCGGGTGCCGTGGGCTTCATCTGGCAGACGCCGCCGGAAGACCCCGCCGGCTTCAACGGCCGCAACTTCGCGCTGACGGGCAACATCGACACCATGCTGGCCAGGGTGAACGCCACCAACGGCACGTATACGGAAAGCGGCATGTCCTTCATGACGCCTCCGGCCGGCGCGATGCGCACCCTGCATGACCGCGGCGGCAAGATCATGGTCTACCACGGCACGGCCGACCCGATCTTCTCCAGCGACGACACCGCGGCGTGGTACCGCGCGCTCACCGCCGCCTGGGGCAACGAGACGAGCACCTTCGCGCGCTACTTCCAGGTGCCCGGCATGAACCATTGCTCCGGCGGCCCGGCGACCGACCAGTTCGACATGCTGACGCCCCTGATGCAGTGGGTGGAACAGGGCGTGATGCCCCAGCGCGTGGTCGCCACCGCTCGCGGCGCCGGCAATGCAGGCGGCGCCAACACGGACCTGCCGGCCTCCTGGTCCGCCACCCGCACGCGGCCCCTGTGCCCGTACCCGCAGGTGGCGCGCTACCGCGGCACCGGCAGCCTGGAGTCCGCCGACAGCTTCACCTGTCAATAAGGTCGGGTCCCCCGGCACGGGCGGCGCCCGTGGGCGATGATGTCGCCCGCGGGCGTTTTCCTTTTCCGGCCCGTGAAGGGTCACGAGGGACATGACGACAACGACTTTCAGCCTGCGCGTCAACGGCAGTCCGCGCACGGTGGAGGCGGACGAGAACACGCCGCTGCTGGACGTGCTGCGCAACGCCTGCGGCCTGAAGGGACCGCGCTTCGGTTGCGGTGTCGGCGAATGCGGCGCCTGCCACGTGCTGGTGGACGGCGTGTCGACGCCGGCGTGCGACACGCCGGTGTGGGCCGCGCAAGGCAAGCAAGTCGTCACGGTCGAAGGGCTGGCATCCGATGGTGCGGCGGGACGCCTGCAACAGGCGTTCCTCGCGGAGCAGGCGGGGCAGTGCGGCTATTGCCTCTCCGGCATCCTGGCCACGGCCACCGCGCTGCTGGCGCGCGAGCCGCAGCCGAGCGAGGCGCAGGTTCGCGCCGCGCTCGATCCGCACCTGTGCCGCTGCGGCGCGCACAACCGCATCGTGCGCGCCGTGCTGCGCGCGGCCGCGAAAGGCGCGCCATGAGCGAACTGCCCGTCAGCCTGAAGGCGAATCCGCGCCTGTCGCACTGGCTCACCCTGCGTCCGGACGGCCGGGTCGAAGTGCGCAGCGGCAAGGTGGAACTCGGACAGGGCATCACCACTGCGCTTGCCCAGGTGGTGGCCGAAGAACTCGACGTGGCGTTCACGCGCATCGAGATGCTGCGCGCCAGCACCGCGGCCTCGCCCAACGAAGGCTTCACCTCCGGCAGCCTGTCGCTGCAGGACTCCGGCAACGCCTTGCGGCAGGTGTGCGCGGAAGCGCGCGACATCTTCCTGCAGGCCGCCGCGCGCCGCCTCGAAGTCTCGCCCGCCGACCTCGAAGTGGTCGACGGCGACCTGCGCGTGCGGGGCGCGCCGCAGCTGCGCACCAGCTATTGGGAACTGGCCGAGCCCGGCCTGCTCGACGTGCCCGCCAGCGGGCGGGCGCAGCCGAAGCCGCCACAGCCGGCCGCGGCATCCCTGGGGCGCATCGACCTCGCGGACAAGCTGCTCGGTCGCGCGGCCTTCCTGCAGGACATGGAGCTGCCCGGCCTGCTGCATGCGCGTGTCGCCCATCCGCCGTCGCCGGCGGCAAAGCTGCAGGACGTGGACACGGCCGCGGTCGAGGTCCTGCCAGGCGTGGTGCGCGTGGTGCGCGACGGCAGCTTCCTGGCGGTGGTGGCGCAAGGCGAAACCGAAGCCGTGCGCGCCTTGCGCAAGCTCAAGGCCGGCGCCCGCTGGAACGAAGCCGAGTCGCTGCCCGACATGAACGACCTGCCCGCGTGGCAGCGGGCGCAACCGGCGGAGACCAGCGTGATCCACGAAGTGCTGCCGCCCGCGCCGCTGCAGGCGGCACGCAGCTTCGCCGCCACGTACTCGCGCCCGTACATCGCGCACGCCTCCATCGGCCCGTCCTGCGGGGTCGCGCGGTTCGACGGAGGACGCCTTCAGGTGTGGACGCATGCGCAAGGCGTGTACCCGATGCAGCGCGACCTGGCGCTGCTGCTGGACATCCCGCCGGACACCATCACCGTCACGCACGTCCCCGGCGCGGGCTGCTATGGCCACAACGGCGCCGACGACGCAGCGGTCGATGCCGCGGTGATCGCCCACGCGCTGGGCGGGCCGGCGGTGCGCGTGCTGTGGACGCGCGAGGACGAATTCACCTGCTCCCCGGTCGGCGCGGCCATGACCGTGGACATGCGCGCCGCGGTCGATGCCGATGGCCGTGTCGTGCAGTGGGAGCACGAGCTCTGGTCCAACGGCCACAGCATGCGACCGGGCCGCATGCCGGTGCCGGTGTTCCATGCCGCGCCGCTGCTGGCACGGGGCTTCGAGCCGCAGGTCTCGGTGAACGTGCCCGTGTCCACCGGCGGCGGCGCGGAGCGCAACGCGATTCCCGGGTACGACTTCCCGGCGCAGCGCATCGTCGCGCATCGGCTGCTGGCGATGCCGCTGCGCACGTCCTCGCTGCGCGGCCTGGGCGCGCACTGCAACGTGTTCGCCGCGGAATGCATGCTGGACGAGGTTGCGCTGGAGCTCGGGGTGGACCCGCTCGAGTTCCGCCTGCGGCATCTCACGGACCTGCGCGGCCGCGCCGTGCTGGAGAAGGTGGCGCAGATGGCGGGCTGGCCGGCGCGCGCGCTGCCCGAAGGCGAGGGCATGGGGATTGCCTATGCGCGCTACAAGGGCACCGGCGCCTGGTGCGCGGCCGTCGCGCACGTGGTGGCGGTCGAGGACGTGCGCGTGCGGCGCGTGTGGCTGGCCGTCGATGTCGGCCGCGTCGTCACCGCCGACGGCGTGGTCAACCAGGTCGAAGGCGGCGCGATCCAGACCGTGAGCTGGTGCCTGAAGGAGGCGGTGCAGTTCGACCGCACGCGCATCACCAGCGACCGGTGGAGCGCGTATCCGATCCTGCGCTTCTCCGAGGTGCCGGCGGTGGAGGTGGCGCTGATCGACCGTCCGCACGAGAAGTCGGTAGGCGCCGGCGAGCCCACGCACGGCCCGCTGACCGCCGCGATCGGCAACGCGCTGGCGCAGGCGACCGGCGTTCGCTTGCGCAGCCTGCCCTTCAGCTGGGAGCGCGTGCAGCAGGCTGTCCTTGCTGCCTGAGCTGTAGGACGCCACCGCGCAAGCCCTGCCATTCGTGCCGCTGTGCTGGAAGGCGGCACTCCCTTGCCCGACGCCAGACATGCCTACGGGCGTGTCCGCCGCGGTCCTACGGCGTGAGACGCGCAATGCCGCACATGCCAAACACTTCACGTTCCTTACCGTGAATGCAGTGCGGCGCGGTGCGCCGTCACGCAACCACTCAGGAAGGACACAGGAATGAAGACCACGAAATACACGATCACCGCCCTGGCTGCAGCCGCTGCGCTGGCATTCGGCTCGGCCATGGCCCAGGGCTCCGGCGGCTCCGGCGGCGCAGGCGGCTCGGCCGGCGGTGGCGCGGGCGCTTCGGCGGGCGGCTCGAGTGGCGGTGCCGCAGCGGGCGGCGCGGGCAGCAGCGGCGTCGGCGCCGGCATGGCGGGCGGCAGCAGCGGTGCGGGCTCGACGGCCGGCAGCGGCGGCACCAGCGGCGGCGCGACGGCAACGGGCACCGGCACGGGTGCACGCCAGGGAGTCGCAGGCGGCACCGGCAGCTCGGGCAGCATGGGCGGCACCACGGGTGCCAGCGGCTCGATGGGTGCATCCGGCGGCTCCGGCTCCACGATGAGCGGCGGCACCGGCGCGACCGGTTCCGGCAGCGGCATGTCCGGCTCGGCGGGCATGTCCGGCTCCACCGGCGGCACCGGCATGTCGGGCAGCGGCTCGACCGGCGGCTCCAGCGCCATGGCCGGTGGCACGGGAACGGCCCGCACCGCGCGCGCTGACCGCAACTAAGCGGCGCTCCAGGCAAGAAAAGGCTCCCTCCTGGCCAGCGGCGCGTTTCGCCGCTGGCCTTTTTTCATTTCAAAATCACAACGACCATGCGGACCTTCCATTGCCAGAAGTGCGGCCAGCCGCTCTTCTTCGAAAACGTGCAATGCCTTGCCTGCCAGAGCAAGGTCGCGTTCCTGCCCGACCGGCTGTACCTCGCGGCGATCGAGGAGGTACCCGGCAAGCAGGACGTGTGGCGCAAGATCCTCACGCGGGCGCCCCGCAAGCCCTCGCGCGAATACCGCCTGTGCAGCAACCACACCGCCCACCAGGCCTGCAACTTCACCGTGCCGGCCGACGACCCGAATCCCCTGTGCGTGTCGTGCCGGCTCACGCGCGTGCTGCCCAACCTGGCCAAGCCGGAGAACCGGCAGCGCTGGTACCGCATCGAGACGGCCAAGCGGCGGCTGTTCTACACGCTCGCGCGGCTGGGCCTGCTGTCCACCGACCCGCGCGGCGGCGAGAGCGACGGCCCCGTGTTCGAGTTCCTGGAGGACCTTCCGGGCCAGCAGGTGATGACCGGGCATGCCAACGGACTGATCACCATCAACGTCGCCGAGGCGGACGACGACGAACGCGTGGCGCGGCGAGTCGCCATGCACGAGCCTTACCGCACGCTGCTCGGCCACTTCCGCCACGAGATCGGCCACTACTACTGGGACGTGCTGATCCGGGACGGCGGGCGGGTCGAGAGCTTCCGCGAGGTGTTCGGCGACGAGTCCATCGACTACTCGGAAGCGCTGCAACGCCACTACGAGTCCGGCGGCATGCCCGCGGGCTGGCAGGACCACCACGTGAGCGCCTATGCGACCTGCCATCCGTGGGAGGACTGGGCCGAGACCTGGGCGCACTACCTGCACATGACCGACCTGCTGGAAACGGCGGCCGAATACAACACGCGCATCTCGTTGCCGGGCGACGATGACGACGAGCTGGAAGAAGTC